>JAJTBP010000017.1 GCA_021286825.1 Marinilabiliales bacterium
AGCCGGTCTGCCTGTAACACTCCGTGGATTGGTTGGCGATGATGGGGCAGTCTGGGGATTGAGTTCCTTTGGATTCTCGGCTCCATACCAGGTACTGGATGAGCAACTTGGATTCACCGCCGAAAATGTCTACAAACAGGTCAACATTCTTCTGGCCTAATCTGCCTTAACAACGAATGAAAGGGGCTTTCCTGCAAAAAGGGAAGCCCCTTCGTTTTATTCGGGCTCCCCGGAGGAGACCATTTTCCCGAGCTTCTTGTCGTGCAACGATTGCAGGGAGGTGAGCGACAATATCTCCAGCATCTTCATTTTCGCCTCCATCCAGGTGGCATGCATCACGCATGCCTGCTCGTGGTTGCATCTTTGGTGCCCTAGTAGACAGTTTTCCATCATTTGCTTCCCTTCCATGGCTTCTATGATTTCCGAAAGATGAATCTCGGAAGGTGGTTTGGCAAGCATGAAACCGCCGCTTCGCCCTTTGCTGCTGCAAATGAACCCATTGGCTGCAAGGTCAGTCATCAACCGCCTCAAATAGCGTCGGGGAATCAGCAGTTTTTGATGGAGCATCTCGGCCGAATAAACCACCTGGTCATCCATGGCCATGAAACTGAGAACTGAGAGGGAATATTCCGTAGTCTTATTTAAATTCATAAAATACTACAAAAAGGTAGTAATAAATTGTGATACGAAAATAATTCTTTTTTTCTTTGCATAGACATTAGCAAAGATCGAATCATGATTTCCGTCAAAATAGCATCCCGTGTCAAAAAACTAAGAAAATACCACAAATGGCCTGGGATCATTGTATCCCTCTTTGTCTTGCTTTTCGCCACTTCAGGCGTATTGCTCAACCATCGTTCGTTGATAGCAAAAGTAGACATTTCGCGACGATTCATGCCACCCGGCTATGAATACCGCAACTGGAACCTGAGTGGACTGCGATCTGCCTTACCGATCGACAAAGATACCTTGTTGCTTTATGGCAACGTTGGAATTTGGAAAGTCACGCAGGACCTCACCAGGATCAGCGATTTTAACAGGGGTTTTCAGGAAGGCATTGACAACCGAAAGATCTATGCACTCGCAAATTTCAAGGGCACGTTGGTGGCCGCCACCCACTTTGGGCTGTATCGGTATGACCATCCGACAGCAAAATGGAAGGAGGCTGGGACAGATGGACTCCGGGACCGACTTTGCGATCTGACCATCAAAGGAGATTCGTTGATGATCTTGTCCAGAGATGCCCTTTTTTATACCACGGATCTAAGAACGATGCATCCGCTGAAGCTTCCGCCCCCAATAGGCTATGAGCGTAAGGCCGGACTGTTTATCACCTTATGGCAACTGCATAGCGGCGAATTGTTTGGGTGGATCGGCCGATTGATTGTTGACCTTCTGGGTTTCGTTCTCATTTTTCTCACGCTCACCGGACTGTTTCATTTTCTCTTTCCAAAATGGATCCAAAGGAGAAAAAGCAGGGGTAAGTCTGCCGTGGAACAGGTTCGTCTCAAAAGGGTCAATCTCAAATGGCACAACCTGGTGGGTTATGTCTTCGCTCTTTTTTTGGTAATCAACACCACGGCTGGAGTTTTTCTGCGCCCTCCGCTGTTGATTCCCATCGCATCGGCACAGGTGGGCATTCTTCCCTTCTCCAATCTGGATGTGGACAATCCGTGGCATGATAAGTTGCGTCGAATCCGATGGGACGAATCGTCCAAATCTTTTTTGATCCATACTTCTGATGGATTTTACAAAGCCGATGCCGGACTTGCGGATTCACTTTCCGGTTATTCTGCTGAACCACCTGTCAGCATCATGGGCTGCAACGTGTTGGAAAAATGGCAGGATAGGGGATACCTGGTGGGATCTTTCAGCGGGATGTTCATCTGGAATCCGGAAACCGGATCTGTTGAAGATCTTTTTACCGGGAAAGCCGCGGTGAGACCGCAAGGAATCGGCCGGCCCGTCAGTGATGAGATGTGCACAGGTTATCTGGAAACTGGCGATGGAGCGCAATATTGGATTGACTACAACCGTGGAATACTCAATCTGACAGGTGGAAAACTCTTTCCGGGGATGACGCAGGAGGTGGTGGAGCAATCCCCCATCTCGTTGTGGAATGCTGCACTCGAGGTGCATACCGGGAGAATCTTTGAGCACCTGGTGGGACCACTGTATCTGCTGTATGTTCCGTTGATTGGAATATCTCTCATCATCGTGCTGATCAGTGGATTTCTGATTTGGTGGCATGCCTATCACAGGAAAAAGCAGGCCTAAAGTTCATTCATTCGCAAGACGAAACCCACTTTTGGGATGTTGTCTATCGCAAGATCCGGATCATCCTTCAGATATTTCCTCAATTTGGATATGTAAACATCCAGACTTCTTCCGGCAAAATAGTCGTTGCTTTTCCAAATTTTGCTCAGCAACTCTTCACGGCGTACCAGATTTCCCATGTGTTCAACGAGATATTGGAACACTTCATTCTCGCGACCGGTCAGTCGGGTACAATTTTTTCCGTGCCAGATGCACATATTTTTGTTGTCATAGACAAGCTTCCCAATTTCCACACTCTCCTGGCGAACCGGATCATGACTCTCAAATCGGTTTAAGATGGCTTGAATCCTGTAGTACAATTCATCTTCATCAAACGGTTTGGTGATGTAGTCGTCCACCCCCATACGAAACCCTTTTAGCTTGTCCTCCTTCATGGTTCGGGCCGTAACAAAGATGATCGGCAACCGGCCATTGTATTCCTTGATCCGCTGAGCGAGGGTGAACCCATCCATTCCGGGCAACATTACATCCAGAATGGCAATGTTAAATTCTTCATTGGAGCAACGGGCCAGACCTTCGGTTCCATCCTTGCAAAGCACAACATCAAAGCCTTTGGAAGTAAGGAATTCACGCATCAGAAATCCCAGATTGGGATCATCTTCGACCAACAATGCTCTTCTGTTCGCTTTCATGTACGTTCCTTCTTGAATGATATGGTAAAACAGCTGCCCTTTCCAACTTCACTATGGACCTGGATGGTAGCACCATGGACCCGCAGTACCTCCCTGACATAATAGAGGCCAATTCCAAACCCTTTGGTATTGTGCTGATTACCTTTTGGAATACGGTAATACTTATCAAAGATGTTTTTGATCTCTGAAGCTGGGATACCCATTCCATGATCTGTGATGGAAAGATCGGCTCCCCCGGGAGTCTCCTTGAGTGCAATGGCAATCCGGATCTCCTTTTCAGAATATTTTAAGGCATTGACCAACAGATTGGTGACGGCATGGATCAAAATATTTTTGTCACCAAAGATCAGGATGGGTTTCTCCGGAACATCCTTGATCAATTCTCCGCCGGCCTGGCGTATGAGGAATTCCACCGTGTTGGCTGCCTCTTGGGCGACCGTGGTGAGATCGGTATGGCAAAAATTATAGTCCAGGCTATTCCTTTCTATGGCCGCCAATTGTAAGATCTGATCGGAGTGGTTCATCAACCGTTTGTTCTCTTCCATGATGGTCCGAGCAAACTGCTGCAACCGCGGATTGGAGGCTACGATCTCTTCTTGCTGCATCATCTTGGCCGCAAGTGAAATGCTTGTAATGGGTGTTTTGAACTCATGGGCCAGATTGTTGACCATCTCTTTGATGTTTCTGGAAAGTCTAAGCTCCTTCAGATAATAGTGGGTGATCTGGAAGAAACCCAGAATGAGTAAAACAATCATCAAGACCGATCCCATGAACATCCAGCCCATCTGGTGCATGAAAAAATGAAACCGGTTGGGGAAGATAAGTCCGATCTCCGTATCCGTCAGTTTGAGTGTTCTGTCCAGATTGGTCTTGTAACAGGAGACATCATGAAAACCATTCGCCTTCGAAAGCAAGAGGGTATCTTTTCCTTTGAAAACGGCCAATTCAAAAGCAAGGTCAATATCGTAATTGGCCAGTTCATTCTTTAGCTGCTTGTCGAGTTCCTTCCAGAGGACCCTGGGCGATTTTTTCTCAGAATGAAAACTGCTGTCACAGGACATCGCCTTTTCGATCGATTTGCATACGGACTCATTCTTGCAAAAACTGGCGACCGACTGGTTGAGGGCAATCTTGACACTCTTGTTGAACAAAGCCTCTTCCAGCGTGAAGGAATATTGAAGCCAGAATACCTGTAACCCAATCAAGGCAAGGAATATGATTGTAACCGAAGCAATGATCAGTCGTCCTTTTGTTCCGCTCATAAGGTAAAAATAGCAACTTAATCCATACCTGTTTTTATTTTAACAACTCATTAACAATCAAGGAAACACTAATTAAATTTTTTCGTTTATTTTTGATATGGTTAACTATAAAAAATCAATGAGATGAAAAAATTAGCAATTGTTATGACATTTGTTTTCGGTGCTGCCCTTGTAGCCCCAGCATTTGCTGCTGACCCGGTAAAAAAGAGCGAACCTAAGACTGAATGCACAAAGGATAGCAAAGCTTGTGCAAAGGATGGTAAGTCATGTTGCAAAGCAGGTGCATCCGACAAGAAGGATGGCAAAGCTTGCTGCTCAAAACCAGCAACTGAGAAGAAATAATGAAAAAAGAGGCTTCGGCCTCTTTTTTTGCATAAACAGAGAGGGTGTTTCCGAAGTCGGAAACACCCTCTCTGTTATCATGCTTTGGCAGCAAGTGCTGCTATTTTCTTGAGATTTTTCTTTCTTCTGTGTTTGATCCGGATCACATAATCCATGTAATAGAGTGCCGGGACAAACAACAAAGTCAGGAAGGTGGCAAAACTAAGCCCAAAGATAATGGCCCATGAAAGCGGTCCCCAGAAGGCGACGTTATCCCCGCCAAAATACATGTGCGGATTCAATTCGGAGAAGAGTGTCTCGAAATTGATGTTCAGACCCACTGCCAGCGGTACAAGACCCAGGATCGTAGCCGAAGCGGTCAGGATAACCGGAGTAATCCTCGTTTTTCCAGCTTTCACAATGGCTTCACGGGTCTTCATTCCTCGTTTCTTCATCTCATCGATGAACTCCACAATCAGGATTCCGTTTCTTACCACGATGCCTCCCAAGGCTACAATTCCCAGTCCGGTCATCATGATCACGATGTCCATGTGGAAGAAGATCACTCCTAACAACACGCCGATGATGCTGAAGATCACCTCACTCAGGATGATGACGGTCTTGCTGATGGATCCGAATTGGGTAATGAGAATAAAGAAAATCATACCCAGCGCAATGATCATGGCCCGTAACAGGAAGGCAGAAGTTTCAGCCTGGTCTTGGGTACAATGTCATTGGGTGAATAACCCGAGAGAACATTGGAGTAGACGGTGATTACACGTTTTTGATCCAATCGCTTGATACCTGCGTAGGAACTTGAGTATTTGATCCGGGCAACAGTAGAAAGCGGTATGCTTCGGATCTGGCCTGAATTCATGTCACGGTAAGTGATGGTAAGATTGATCAGGGCATTGATGTTGTCCCTGGTCAGTTTGTTGTATCGCAGGGTGATCGGAAACTCATCTTCATCAACCTTGTACTTGGATATTTCCTTTCCAAAAAGTGCTGTTCTCAGTTCCAATCCGATCTGGCCCGTTGAGAGGCCGGCCCGTTGTGCCCTGTCACGATCAATTTCAATGAAAACCTCCGGTGAATTGATTTCAAAGTCAGTCTTTAATTCCTCAACTCCTGGGATGTTCAAAGAATCCAGATAATGTCTGAAGGCAAAGGCATCGGTTACCAGATCGCCAATGTTTTCACTGGTGATCTCAATATTTACAGGTTGTCCGGTGGGCGGTCCCATCTTGGTTTTGCCAACCGTAATCTCAGCACCTGCAATGTCAGCCACCGATTCCCGGATCTTTTCCAGATAAGTGGAGGTTGTGATGCCTGTGGTTCTGTGTTTGCTTTCCACAAAGTTGATCGAAATCTTTCCTTTGTTGAAAGGTTTACCTGCACTGGCAAATCCCTCCTCTTCTGCTCCGATCGTGATATTGGAAATGACCGATTCAACATCGGGGTTGTGCTCTCCAATGGCCTGATAAACCCTTTTTTCAGCGATTCTGGTCACACTGTCTGTGACATTCTGATCGGTACCGCCGGGCATTTTAACATAGACGATTACGCTCTGCGGATCGCTGTTGGGAAAGAAGAGTACTTTGGGCTTTACAATTCCTGTCAGCACAATGGTGAAGAACAGCGCAACCATTGAAAGCAACAGCAAGATGGGACGATTGCCATGCAATACCCAACGCAGCTGTTTTTCATAGGCAACCATGATGGAAGGCCAGAATTTTTCCTGAAATGCCTTGATCCAGAAGCGGATGACATAGTGATACAGGAAGACCATCAAGATGGTAAATACGAGGAAATTTGCGATGCCAAAGGATTTGAAAAGGTAGAAAACAATGGCTAATCCAAAGATACCCAGCAAGATCTTTTTGGTCTGCTTCCACTCGCCTTTCTCATCCGAATCAAATTCGTGCGCCATGAAGGAGACGGCAAAGACTGGGTTGAAAATGTAGGCAACGAACAGGGAAGCAAATAAGGTGACGATCAAGGTCACTGGCAGATAATGCATGAATTGTCCGACGATCCCAGGCCAGAATGCTAGCGGGAAGAAGGGTGCGAGTGTCGTCAACGTACCCGATAGGATCGGTAGAAATACCTCTCCAGCGGCAAGTTTGGAGGCCTCTCGTATGTCGGGATGTGTCTGGTGCATTCGGTGCGTGTTCTCAATGACGACGATGGCGTCGTCCACCACAATTCCCAAAGCAAAGATGAAGGCAAACATGACGATCATGTTCATCGTGAATCCCAGGTTGGGAATGATCAGATAGGCAATGGCCATCGAAAGCGGAACGGAGAGCCCAACAAAGAAGGCATTGGTGAATCCCATGAAGAACATCAGAACAATGGTCACCAAAATAAAACCAATGATGATGGTGTTGTTCAACTCTTCCAGTGTGTTTCTGGTTCGTACACTCTGATCACCGGATAATGTCAGGGTCACATCGCTCGGCAATTCTTTTCCTTTTACCTCTTCCAATATCTCCTTGATCTGGTCGGAGGCATCCAAAAGGTTGGTTCCGGATTTCTTGATGACATTCAGTGTGATGACGTTTTTGCCATCCAGCCTGGAAAAGCTTTCCTGCTCCTTGAAGTCATCCTTAACTTCTGCCAGATCGCTGAGCTTGATGTAAGCACCTCCCGATGCATGAACCACGATGTCTCTGATCTGCTGAACATTATCAAATTGTCCTTTTAACCGGACGGCATTTTTCGTGCCGTTCTGCGTAATGGTACCACCTGAAATGGTCAGGTTTTCTCTGGCTACTGCGCTTTCGATGTCAGAAAAGGTGACCTTGGCAGCCTGCATCTTGAAAATGTCGGCGTTGATCTGTATTTCGCGCTCCAGGGCTCCAACAATGTCTACTCGGGTGATCTCTTTCACCCCTTCGATCTTATCCTGCATCACCTCGGCAAATTTCTTCAGTTTGTCCAGGTCATAATTGCCGGAAATGTTGATGTACATGATCGGAAATTCCGAAAGGTTGATGTCCAGAATCTGGGGTTGATCGGGCATGTCGGAAGGAAGGTCCTTCTTGGATTTATCTACCGCATCCCTGACCCGCTGTTTGGCCGTTTCCACCTTGATGGAGGGTTCAAACTCGACGATGATCGAAGAATAATCCTGCACCGAATTACTCGTGATCTTCTTTACGTCGGCGATCGATTTCAGCTGCTTTTCGATGGGCCGGGTGACCAGGTTTTCAATGTCTTCCGGAGAAGTACCTGGATAGGGTGAGTTTACAATGATATAGGGAATCACCACATCCGGGAATTGTTCCTTCGGGATCTGGTAGTAGTTCAGTAAACCAAGAATCGAGATGATGAAGGCAAGCACATATACGCTTGTCTTGTTGTCAACAGCCCAACTCGTTGCAAAGAACTCCTTGATGAAATTTTTGTCGTTTGACATAGAATTGAATTTTGTCGATTAAAAAATGACTGCAGCACCCTCTTTCAGGTTCTGGAAACCGGCTGTGACTACTTGATCCCCGGCATTCAAGCCGCTGAGGACCTCTGCATTGCCATTGTAATCCATTCCTGTGGTGATCTTCCGGCGAACCGCAGTGGTGCCATTGCCTGATTTCTGAACGACATAGACAAATTTACCATCCTGGTTGCTTTGAATGATGTTGACAGGCAACACAAACGAAGACTCTGTTGAATAGTCCAGGATCTTTACATAGGCAATCATATTGGCCCGCAGTTCTACCTCTTTTGAAGAAATGCGACATTCCACCTTGAAGGTCCTATTGGATGGATCGATGAAACGGCTGGTAAAGCTCAGCTTTGACTCGATTTCCTGATTCAGGTCCGGAAATCTCACGAAAGCCTGGTTGCCATTCTTGATCCGTGAAGCGAAATTTTCAGAAACCTCAGCTGAGATCTTGGCAGAGGCCATGTTGATTACGCGTATGGAAGAGGTGGGGACTCCGGGTGATGCAATCTGTCCAACCTTGATCGGGACACTTTCAACAGACCCATTGATTGGTGAAATGATCTTGGTCATATCGATCTGCTCTTGCAGGGTACGGATGCGATTCTCCAGTGATTCCTTGTTGGATTTGGCTTGAAGAAACTGCACTTCACTACCAATCTTCTTGTCCCACAGGTTTTTCTGCTTTTCGTAAATGATGGTGGCCAAATTAAGCTGGGTCTTCACCTCTTCCACCGATTGTTTCAGAACCTGGGCATCCAATGCAGCGAGTACATCGCCTTTTTTAACTACGGAACCTTCGTGGACGTAAACATTGGTGACGATGCCAGCAGTCTGCGGACTTACGGAAACGTTTTGGTCGCCGTCAACAATCCCTTGAATTTCAACATAATGTGTGAAGGGTGTGCTCTCCATTTTTTTTACAACGACCTGGATCGCCTTGTCAACCTTCTGTTGTCCTGGATTAACTTCTGTCTCCAACTTGGAAATTTTGACATTCAGCTCTTCTCTTTCGGCTTTCAGTTTATCCAGCTCTGCTTTTTTATTTTGTGCGGGATTGCAGGCAATCAATGTTGCCAGGATGGCCGCGGTTAGTAATTCCTTTTTCATCTGTTTTTCGATTAATATGAATATTTTATTTTGCTGATTCATTGGGATAACTATTTGATTTCCTGATTCAAATTGTAGAGTTTTTCCAGCTTGGTCTTGGCCGTAACCAGGTCATAGATGCTTTGATAATAACTGGAAAGGCTTTGCAAATACTGATTTTGGGTGGTGGTCAGATCCATGCTGGAGGAGACACCATTCTTGTATTTTTCGAGGGTTCGTTGGTAAATCTCGTCTGACAGGGTAAGACTCTTTTTCTGAATTTCAAATTTTTCAAATTTCAGTTTAAGGTCAATCTGTACCTGATCTGCCTGCATCAGGAGGTTGTTGAACATCAGTTTACGGGTATTGTCCATTTTTGCGATGGCCAACTTCTTTTGGGAAACGGCCGCCAACCTTTGTCCACTGCTGAAGATCGGAAGGGTCAGGTTGATTCCAAAAACGTCTTTGACAGACATATCGAACGCAGGCTTGTTGGTCTTGTCCGAATGCTGATAAAAGCCTGAAATCACTGGCATGTAGGCAGCTATGGCATTTTTGTATTCCAGATGGGATGCCGTAGAAGCTGTTTTGATCAAACGATAGTCGATATTTTTCTCGATGTCAAAGTTGGAACCCAGCAATCCTGAAATGTCCTGCGGGATACCACTGGCCATGTTGAGATCATCGGTCAGGATAATTTCCTTGTCTGCATCAAGTCCCAGGATGATTTTGAATAGCCTGTTGGAGACATCCAGGTTTCCTTTGACCTGACTGATGGCATTCTTCAGGTTGTTGGCCGTCAGTTCCAGCTGATCAACATCTGTACCTTCCACAAATCCCTGTTTGTGCATCTCACGGATCTCTTCCGTCGTCTTTTCAACGTTGACCAGGTTCTTTTGAAGGTTGACCAGACTTTCCTGAGCGACCAGAATCATGTAATAACTGTTGATAACAGACTCATTGACATCCTGAACCACCTTTTCCTTATTCTGGTTGGATTGTTCATACAATGTTTTGGCTGCTTGAAGCCCAACAAGATAGGAACCATTGAATATCAGTTGGGAAGCAGTAATGTCATACAGCAAGTTGTTTTTGACACCCAGGTCAACTGCCGGAGAGCCGGGTCCAAAACTACCGGCGGGCAATTGGGGAACCTTGGGCAAAAATTGATAATTGGCTTTGGAGTCCAAATGGGGAAGGCCGATGGCAGTCGTTTCCCAGATTTTCTTTTTGGCAATCTCCAGGTCAATGACCGAATTGCGGATGTTGGCATTGTTTTCCAAGGCAATTCTTCTCGCTTCCTGAAGCGAGATTCGTAGTGCATCCTGCGCGTGCGCAAACATGCTGCCAACTGTAAGCAGCAATAGGATCACAGTTTTCAGGCAAAGGTTTCGTTTCATCATATTTTGTCTCATTTGTTGTTTTTAATGTATTCTAATATCTCTGCTTTTCGTGATTCAAAATAGGCTAGTCCATCCGGTGTGGAAATGGCCCGGATATGGTTTTCAAACAATACTTCAAATAGCTGCACGAAATTGACATCCAGTATTTTACAAATGTCAGAATGATGCAATTCTATAAAGGTATTGAGGTAAATGGAGGCCATGAGATCGATGTTGACATCACTCCGGTACAATTTCTCCTTGATGCCCTGTTCCATATTCAATTTCATACCTTCCACCACATACTGTTTCTTCTTCATCATGATCTTTTCCCAGGTGGCATGATAGTATTTTTCCATCTCGAAACGGATCATGGGATTGATCTTCTTGATCTCATCATAAGCCAATTTGCTTATGTTCAATAATTTTTCAATGGCATTGCAATCTTCCAGAGCAACCCTTCGACCCAACTCCATGGTTTTGGGATCCTCATACAAGAAAACCTTTTCAACCAAATCCTCTTTGTTTTTAACAAATTGATACAGTGTCTTTTTCGATATTCCGAGATGCCTGCTCAAGTCATCCATGCTTAGACTCTTTAAGCCATAGGCATAAAATAACTCCTTGATCGGCGGTACCAATTCAAGGAAACGGTCATACGAACTAGTGGATGCGTCTGTCATAGAACTTTTGATAAACTTTCAATCGCAAAATTAGGAAACAATTTATACGCTAAACGTTTCCGTGGATTAATTGTTTCTTAATTTGTATTAACTTTATGTAATCAATTACAGAGGCTGAAACATTTTTTTTATGCATCGGGAAACCTTTATCTTTGTCTGCTGTAATAAGTAAGTGTGCATGGGGAGAGTTATGGCCATTGATTTTGGAAGCAAACGTGTCGGACTTGCGGTCACGGATCCGTTGCAGTTGATCGCGACAAGACTGGAGACTGTTTCATCCCAGTCGATCTGGCAATTTCTGGATGACTATTTTGCCAAAGAAAGTGTAGAGTTGGTGCTCATTGGTTATCCGGTTCAGCCCGACAATTCTCCCTCAGACGCATTGCGTTTCATCAATCCGTTCATCAAGCGTTTCCAAGACAGATATCCTGTTGCGATTCGTCAGGTGGATGAAAGATATACGTCCCGAATGGCTTTTCAAACCATGATTGATGCGGGATTGAAAAAATCGGCCCGAAGAGAAAAGGGAACGGTTGATGGTGTAAGCGCGACCATTTTGCTGCAATCTTATCTGGAACAAAAAAAGTTTATTTAACCCCTGATTCTGCCCGTCACCTTGTTTGGAGATCCGATTCTCAGAAAAATTACCGTTGATATTCAAATGGATTATCCAGGTCTCGCCGATCTGATTGAAAACATGTTTGAAACCATGTACAATGCAGATGGTGTAGGATTGGCCGCCCCACAGGTAGGACTCAACATCCGGTTGTTTGTGGTCGACCTTTCACCTCTGGGTAAGGAAGAACCATCGCTTGTCGGATTCAGAAAGGCTTTTATCAATGCAAGGATCGTGGAAAGAAGCGGTGAAGAAGAGTTGATGGAAGAGGGATGCCTGAGCATTCCGGGAATCCATGAAGAGGTACACAGGAAAAATTACATCCGCATTCAATATCTTGATCCGGAGGGTGTGGCTCACGAGGAGGAGTACACCGGATACACTGCCAGGGTGTTGCAACATGAGTACGATCATTTGGATGGCATCATGTTCGTGGATCACTGTTCCCCACTTAAAAGACGTCTGCTGAAAAGAAAACTGACGGATATCTCCAAAGGCATCACCTCTGCCACCTACAAGGTAAGGATTCCCAAACTTTAATTTTTCGGTCTTGACCGATCCCGATTGATTTCTCTTTTTCCTTGAAATAGTGTATCTTGAATAGAGATCGCTAGGGCATGGAGGCAGAGATTCATTATCGACAGATTCCACTTCTCAGACCACTGGTGGCCTTGGTCATCGGCATCCTATTGGCCAGAATCAAATCCGTCCCGCCATCAGCCTGGATCTTTGTCGTATGGGCATTGGCATGGCTCTCAATGGCGAAACTGAGACATGTCCGGTTTGCCGATCAGCCCCTGTGGGGCGTCCTGGTGGGACTTTTCTTTCTCAGCATCGGATTTGTCAGAAGTTCCTTTCAGCAGGAAAGATACCCTGTGCTGACCGATTCCATCCATTTGGTTCAGATAGAAGACTATCCGGTACACAAGGGTAATTGGCTGCAATGCAGATCCCACCTCGTGACCAGCGGGAAAGGTTTAATGCTCTATTTGCGATCCCCCGGACCATCCAGTGGTTTGTTACCCGGATCCTTGCTTCGGGTAAAAGGGGTGCCGGATAGGATCAGCAATCCAGGCAATCCATTCGAATTCGACTACAAGGGGTTCATGAACCGCCAGGGTATCGGTTACAACCTTTTCCTGCAACCATCAGCGTACCAAATTCTGCCGCAATCGGCAGGCTTCAATTGGGTGGCAAGGAGTATGATCTTTCGGCACTGGATGATCCAACAAATTTTCCGTTCAGGAATCTCGGAAGAGAAAGCGAATCTCATCGGTTCCATCGCATTCGGTGAAAGATCGGGAATTGACAAGGAAACCATCCGGAGTTTTACCAATACCGGGGTCATTCATGTGCTGGCCGTTTCCGGGATGAACATTGCCATGGTTTTTGTCGTCCTTCAATATATTTTTGGATTGCTACGTCGCTATCGGCCAGGCTCATTTATATACCTCTCCATCGTGCTTTCCGGTATTTGGGGATATGCACTATTGACCGGAATGTCGGCTTCCATCATGCGTGCAGCGGCCATGGCAACCTTCGTTTTGCTGGGTTCGGCTATAAAAAAGGAGGCTGGCATAATGCAAGCGTGGGTCGTGTCTGCTTTTTGCCTTCTGATCGTAGACCCTGATATGCTTTGGGATGTGGGATTTCAACTCTCCTATGCTGCAGTCATCGCCATTGTTCTGTGGCAACCGCCCATCGCCAGATGGTTTCACTTCAACCATTGGTTTCCTGAAAAGGTATGGGCACTGATGGCCGTTACGCTGGCGGCTCAGGCGGGTACCCTTCCGCTAACGCTACATTATTTTCATCAGTTTCCTCTCTATTTCTGGCTTGCCAATCTTTTGATTGTTCCGGTCATCTCCCTGATACTTTATTTGTCATTTGTCGTGATCGCCCTTTATGCACTTCATCCGGTACTCGCCATTCCATTCTCCTGGTTGCTGAATCTGTTTACCACCTGGGTGATTTACGTGGTTAGGGCGGTGGATCACCTGCCAGCTGCCGTCCTGCGTTTTGGATCCCTCTCCGATTTGCAGATCCTGTCCTTGACATTGACTTTCCTATTTCTCTGGATGTTTGTAAGGCTGCGGCGTGCCGGAAATCTTCAAATGGCATTCGGCTGTCTGTTGATTTTTTTTGGATCCTCCCTGGTCCAACGATTCCAACTAACCCATAAATCGGAGATGGTTTTCTTTCATGTGCCTGGAAGCCGTGTGTTGACCTTGATCCAGGGAACCCACGCCTGCATTGTCTATGATGACCAGCGTTTGAATTATGCAAGGGTATCCCACTACATTGACCCCTATCTGGTTCATGAACAAATTCATCACATCGATGAATTTTGGATGGCAGGCAGCCTAGAGGCAGGGGAGAAGGGTTTGCATCGGATTGGCGACCAGATCTCATTCCAGGGCATGCATGTGCGGATGATGCGCCGCCATTTATCTGATGCCAAAGCGGAGCTATCGGAAGATGATTTAATGATTTGGGAACCGGTAGATGTGAGTGACCCGGTTCAACAATCAACCAGTGGTCGATTGTGGCTCAAATCCGGATCGGGTCATCAAGAGACGGATACGTTTCCTTTTCGATGGTTGCTTCTGGACAAGGCTGTCCGAATGAAAAAAGAGCATTCCGGGGGCAATGGGACCTGGCAGAATCAGGCCGAGAATCTATTTTAACTCTCTTACGGTCAGTTTGGGACTATTCGAGCAGGATTCCCTTTCCCTGACGGACGATCTCTGCTTCACCCGTTGTGCAATCCACAATCGTGGAGGGGTGGTTGTCACCAAACCCTCCATCAATGACCAGATCCACCTGTGCTCCATATTTCTCCTCAATCAGTTCAGGGTCGGTGATGTATTCCAGGATCACATCATCGTGATGAACGGAGGTGGACAAAACGGGGTTGCCCAGCTCCCGCACGATGGTCCGGATGATGTTGTTGTCGGGAATTCTGATCCCGATGTGTTTTTTGGAATTTTTAAAGAGTTTGGGTATGTTGGAATTGGCCTGTAACAAAAAGGTAAAGGGACCTGGCAAGTTTTTCCTTAACAACTTGAAGATGTTGTTGGGGAAGGGACGGCAATAATCTGAAATCTGACTCAGATCATGCAAGATAAAGGAGAAATCGGCTTTCTCGGGTTTGACTTGCTTGATGCGCGCCACCCTTTCCACTGCCTTTGATTTGGTGATGTCGCACCCAATTCCATAAATGGTGTCCGTCGGAAAAATGATGACGGCTCCATCCCTCAACATCTCCACAATCCGATCAACCTCCTTTTGGTTGGGGTTGTCATTGTACAGCCGGATCAACATAAAGAACCGAATTAGGATTATCTTTGCCGTAAATTTAGCTTTTTTGGCTGAAATTGGCTGAGGAATTTGGCCAAATTATCGACATTCTAAAGGATTGCCTCCCCGCAAAAGGTGGCAATCCGGGTGATCAATTGTATGGTTTCGAAAAGTTATCAACTCACAGAAGGAAATATTGTCAGGCAGATCATTCGTTTGACGCTGCCCATCCTGGGAACTTCATTGGTTCAAATGGCTTACAACCTTACCGACATGCTGTGGTTGGGCAAGGTAGGCAGCAATGCCGTGGCGGCAGTGGGCATTGCCTCATATTTTACCTGGTTTGGCGTGTCATTGATGTTGATTGGCCGGATCGGGGCGGAGGTAGGTGTAAGTCAGGCGTTAGGTGCCAAGGATCCCAAAAGGGCAGGGGATTTTGCCCTGAATGCTGCCTCCCTTGTCCTGCTGCTATCGGTGGTCTACGGTACCCTGGTCTATCTTTTTGCTCCTTATCTCATTCAATTCTTTCATATCCAGAACAAGGATGTCGAGGTGGCAGCAGTCTCCTATGTACGCATCATCTCACTGGGATCGCTCCTTTATTATCCGAATCCCACCTTCGCCGGTATCATCAATGGAACTGGCAATTCGGGATTGCCTTTTCGGATCAATTCCATTGGTCTCATCGTCAACGTGTTGTTAAATCCGGTATTGATTTTTGGTATAGGACCCTTTCCTAAGTTGGGTTCTGACGGATCAGCTCTGGCCACGGTCACAGCTCAGGGCATCGTGATGGCAGTCTTTCTCTTCACCCTTGGCAGTGGGAAAAGTGGTTTGGGAAAACTTCGTCTACGGATCCTGCTTTACAAACCGTATCTGAAGAGAATTGTCAAAATCGGATCGCCGGTGGCCCTCCACAGCATGTTGTTTGCATCCTTTGCCATTGCCCTGGCCCGAATCATTTCCCCTTGGGGACCGATGCCCATTGCCGTGCAAAGCATCGGAGCACAGATTGAGGCCTTGAGTTGGATGACCGCAGGTGGTTTCTCTACTGCTTTGGGTGTCTTTACCGGACAGAATTATGGAGCCAAGAGATGGGACAGGATTTTCAAAGGGTACTTTGCCACCCTATTCATCAGTGGTTCAATAGGCATTCTGGTTACCGCCTGTTTCCTTCTTTTTGGGAGGAACATCTACGAACTCTTTCTCCATGAGCCCGAAGCAGTGAATTTGGGGGTAAAATATCTGGCCATCCTGGCTTTGTCACAGTTTTTTATGTGTGTGGAGATTACAACCGGAGGAGTGTTCAACGGAGTCGGCAAGACGATTCCTCCTTCGGTTACCGGCATCAGTCTGACGGGATTGCGCATTCCGCTGGCATTGGTATTGGCCCAACCCAACGTCCTGGGGGTGACCGGTGTCTGGTGGAGCATCACCCTCTCTTCCATACTCAAGGGAATTGTCCTTTTCGGATGGTTTTACTTCTGGATGAAAAAGCATCCCGGGTATAATCCATCCCAAAGAAGAAAAATCCGTTTCATTCGGTTTCTGCCAACCCGAATTCGGCAGGAATTATTTGATACAAAAGCCAATATATAGTCCATGAACCGGATTGTGAAGACAGCCGATGGCTCCGACACCCTCCTCAGCAACCAGTTTGGAGAGACCTACCATTCCACTTTCGGTGCGGTGCAGGAATCCTTGCATGTCTTCATCAACGCCGGTCTTCACTCCTTGGGGAGAAAAAACATCCATCTCCTGGAAGTTGGATTTGGCACAGGCCTGAATTGTTTGTTGACTTATAGCGAATCGAAGGATCGCGATCTGACCATCCAATACACCGCCCTGGAGAAATTTCCGGTGGAAGAAGAAACCTGGAAACAGTTAAACTATGCGGGGGAGTTTTCTACAGCGGATAGGGAATTTTTTGAACGTCTGCATTTGGCTCCTTGGAATGAGCCGGTTGTAGTATATCCCTCTTTTACCTTGCATAAAATCCTCGCAGATCTGACCTGCTTTAACTTTAGGCAATTAGCGGATGTGGACTTGGTCTATTTTGATGCATTTTCTCCTGAAACCCAACCGGAGATGTGGAATGCCGAAGTTTTTACGACTATCTTTGAACGGATGAATGAGGGTGGCATGCTTGTCACCTATTGTGCCAAAGGAGCCGTCAGGAGGTTGCTTCAGCAGGCAGGATTCAAAACAGAACGTCTTGCAGGTCCTCCCGGGAAGAGAGAGATGCTCAGGGCAACCAAATCGACAAAATAACGGATCGGATATGAAAAGAGCCTATTCAACCATCTTACGATCTTTCGTTGTATGCGGGATCGCTTACCTCCTGATGACCTGTGCGGTCGAGAAACCGCTCAAAATTTACCGAATGACGGGGGCTGCACAGGGAACCTATTACGCCATTACTTACAGTTCTGACTCCAATGAGGATTTGCAACCGCAGGTCGATTCGCTTTTCAAACAGTTTGACAGGTCCGTTTCCTCCTATCTGCCAAGTTCTGTGATATCCAGGATCAACAACAATGACACAACGGCTAGGACCGATGCGATTTATACCCTCCTGTTCCAAAAATCAATGGAGGTCTCCGCAAATTCAGGGGGTGCGTTTGATGTAACGGTCGGACCTCTGGTCAACGGATGGGGGTTTGGTTTTGCCCACAAAGCCCAGATGACCCAAGCGGTAGTCGATTCTTTGTTGCCCTTGGTTGGATACAAGAAGGTAAGGTTGGAAAATGGTAAACTCTTGAAGGCCGATCCGCGGATGCGGATTGATTTCGATGCCATTGCACAAGGCTATTGTTCTGACTGGCTTGGCCGATTTCTGGAAAGCAAAGGGATCAACAACTATCTGATCGATGTTGGGGGAGAAGTATTGGGGAAGGGAACCAAACCGGATGGTCGGCCCTGGAGTGTAGGCATCGAGACACCTGCCCAAAATGCAACGGATGAGCGAAAAGTTCAAGCCATCCTGACCCTTCGGGACATGGCCATCTCCACTTCCGGGAGTTATCGGAAATATTTTGAGGAAAACGGCGTCCGTTATTCGCATACGATCGATCCCGCCAATGGCTATCCCGTGAAACACAACTTGCTGAGTGTTTCGGTACTGGCACCTGATTGCATCACAGCGGATGCCTATGCAACCGCCTTCATGGTGATGGGAGTGGAGAAATCCCGGGCGTTCCTTTTGAATCATCCGGAACTCAATGCCTATTTTATCAGTGACGACCAGAAGGGGGGATACCTTTTCTACCACACGCCCGGTTTTGATGAATACCTGACGCAACCTTGATTGACGCCAGGCGTTAAGTGCCACAGTTGGGGGAGAAACGGTTCGGTTTTGCGTTGTCCAGGCGTTACAATAGCTCCTGCAATGGCGAGTGAAAATATTGAATAAGGTCCGTCAATTGTCTTTAAATTTGTATATCTTCGCACCTTTCAGAGAAATGATTCAATTATTTATAAAATTCAATTATGCAAATCAAGAATCTACTTTTCATTGTTGTAGTGGGAGTTATGGTCATGGCATCCTGCACTCCAACCAATTCTCAGCAAATTAAACTGAAAACTGCAGCTGACTCGGCAGCCTATGCCATCGGCATCGATTTGGGACACAATATCAAGAAAAATCTGCCCGAGGCACCTGGTGGCAAGGATCTCAATCTCGAGATCATCTTGCAAGCTTTCTCTACCGTTATGAAAGGGGATTCAGGTATGATTCCGTCTGCTAAGGCAGGAGCCATTACTCAAGCCTATTTTATGAAGGCTCAGTCTATGGATGGCTTAAAGAACAAGGAAGCCGGTAAAAAATTCCTGGAAGAAAACGGCAAGAAGAAGGGTGTCGTTACCACCGCTTCTGGTTTGCAGTATGAGATCCTGAAAGAGGGTAATGGCCCGAAGCCAACTGCTGAAAACACAGTGAAGGTTCATTATCATGGAACAACCATCGATGGTAAAGTGTTTGATAGCTCAGTCAACAGGGGAGAACCCGTTACATTTGGTTTGGGCCAGGTAATCAAAGGTTGGACTGAAGCATTGCAACTCATGCCGGTCGGTTCAAAATGGAAAATCTACATTCCTTCTGAACTGGGTTATGGCGAGCAATCTGCCGGACCAAACATCAAACCCAATTCAGTTTTGATCTTCGAAGTTGAACTGTTGGGTATTGAACCTGCAGCCAAACCAGCAACTCCGGAAAAGACAGGCAAATAACAATCGATTGATAACCAATTGTGATAAGACCCGGAGGAACCATCTTCCGGGTCTTATTTCATCAGGAACACATTCAAATGAGCTTCAAGGTAAAAGGAAAAATTGTGGATATTCTCCCGCTTCAAACGGGCAATAGCTCCCGTGGAGAATGGAAAAAGGCCGATTTCGTGGTTGAGACCACCGAAGATCAGTTTCCAAAGAAAATCTGTTTTACACTGTTCAATGACAAGACAGACTTGGTTTCAGCAACGGATAAAAATAAGGAGGTTGAAGTCAGCTTCAATCTGGAAGGCCGGGAATTCAACGGCAAATGGTATCACAATGTGAATGCCTTTAGAGTCGATAAAATCGCACGTTCCAGCGAAGCCTCCACAGGCGATTTCCCGCCGCCGCCTCCTTACAATGAAAATGATTTCAGAGATGTAGGGGAAGCCAGTCATGATGATTTGCCTTTCTAATTTACCCGATCGGTAAAACAGAGAGACAAATCGTTCCTATTTGATGGGTATCTGGCGCTTGAAATCTTGTTCAAGTGAAATGAAGGTCTCGGTTCGGGCAATGCCGTCAATGGCCTGAAGATCCGTATCGATGATCTTCATCAGATGCTTGTTCGTCTTGGTCTGTATCTTGATGAATATGGCATATTGCCCCGTGGTATGGTGGCATTCCACAACTTCGGGGATGTCCTTCAGTTGTTTCAGTACCTTTCTATCATAGCTGGTCTTCTCCAGATAGATACCCATAAATGCCGTAGTATTGTATCCCATTCTCGAGGGACTGACGATGAATTCAGATCCTGTCACCACACCCATCGAGATCAGTCTTTGAACACGCTGATGAATGGCAGCACCCGAAACGCCGCATTCTCTGGCCACTTCCAGAAAAGGAACCCGTGCATTGTTCGTGATTAGCTTTAATATTTTCCTGTCAAGATCGTCAATCTGTACGGCCTGTTCTTTGAAGTCTTCTTCGAATTCGAGATTGTTTTTCTTCACGATGCTTTCAATTTGTTAGTAAATCGACAAATTTTCTCCAAAATTATCATTTTTCTGTCGATAGGCAATGAGCCCTGCGAAATAATTTCGAGGCACAACGGGTGTGAAGCTACTGCCAGATGAATTGGAATCCATCATTCATTTTTCAGGATCGCACGAAAGTCACCACCAGAGGGATTTTGGAATACTTTCAGATCAAACTCCGAGATCACAGCCAACAGGTGGTCTACGATTTCGGCTTGTGTTGATTCAAATTTTTCCGATTGCTGTTCTTTGCTGAAGACGATGTATTCAAGCGGCAAACCTCTCTCTGTAGATTGCAGGAACCGGACGATCAGTGCCATGTCGTTGTGGGTCTTGGGATTGGTCCATAAGAAAGCCTCGACATATGACCGGAACAGCGAAAGATTGGTGGGTTGGGGGTCAACTTGTTCAATCCACCTGGGGTTGTCGGGATTCTCTGCCTTCTTCAATGCATCATATTGTTGGATGATCGGAAGATGGGCAATCTTATCCAGAAATTGGGTGTCACAAAATTTGATGCAGGTCATATCCAGGAAGATGGATCGCTGAATCCTGCGTCCCCCCGACTCCTGCATCCCAATCCAATTGGTAACCGATTCGGAAACGAGAGAATAGGTCGGAAGTGATGTGATCGTTTTATCCCAGTTCTGGATCTTAACCGTGGTAAGCGAAATGTCAACGACAGTTCCATCGACACCAAATTTTGGAACCGTGATCCAATCTCCCGGTTTTACCATTTTGTTGGCAGCGAGTTGGATACTGGCAACGAATCCCAGGATTGGATCCTTGAAAACAAACATGAGCACAGCAGCCATGGCACCAAGTCCTGCGAAGAGTTTGCCAGGATCCTGATTGACTAGTATGGAGATGAGAATGATGCCGGCAATGAAGTAAATCAGAATCTTGACCAATTGAATGTATCCCTTGATCGGCCTTTCTTGTGCGAAGGGATAGGTGTTGTAGATATCTTGCGAGGCATCCAAAAAGCGGACCAGTCCCAACGTCATAGCCAACAATATGTAAAACTTGGCAATTCCCTTGATGATTTCCGGTAAGGAGACCAGGTCTTCGGAGCCATAACCCGCCGTGGCATAAATGAAAATGGCTGGAATCAGATGTGCCACGGCATGAAAAACCTTGTGATCAAAGAGTACGTCATCCCATAATGTTTCGGTGTGGGCTGTG
>JAJTBP010000332.1 GCA_021286825.1 Marinilabiliales bacterium
AGGCAGTCACCATGTAATAATAGCCATCGTTCAAGAATCGCTCCAGGGTCAGGTCAATGCCGATGTTGGTGCCGGTACCTTTGTTTGTCAGTGGTTTGTTGAAAAACCAATCCTGCTCCAGGTTGAGCAGGGAGTAAGAACTTCCCTCCACCACGGGTACATCAAACAGGTATTGGTAATAGGGCTCCATTTTGAAATGAATCTTTTCGGAGATCCTAAGATCGTACGACAAACCCAAATGGTGCGCTTTGGTCATCTGAAGTCCCCGGTTGGGTTCGGCGATCCCGGCAGGGGTCTCTTCCCTGGCCAGATAAAAACCGATCATCTCCAATCGGCTGTGCAATCCATAGGCGACTCCGACCGTCTGCCTTGGGGTGAGTTGCCAGGTCATGCCGGCGCGTGGCTCGAGGGTGATCTCTCCCGATAAGCCGAAATAGTGCGAGTTGAGACCGATGTTGAGCTCGGTTTTCTGTCCGATTTTGATGCTTGATTCGCCAAATGCCTGCATCGAAAAGGCATGATCCCGCTCCTTCTCGTAGGTTAACAGGGGATCGCCGGGCGACAGTGCCTTCTTGTTGTCGACATTGAATCCATTCTGATTCAGGATGATGCCGCTTCTGAAAGTGTGTCTCGTACCGAATTTGTGGTTCAGCGTCGTGGCGAATGAAAATTTCCAGGTGTCGTTGGTCACCCGTTCCTTGGGCTGGAGCTGTTGTGTTTCGTCCAGTTCACGGTAGTCGGTGTGGATGGCATTGCCGGAAGCCGACAGGGTCGTATGGAGATAGGTATGACTGCCGAATAGATATTTGTGTGTCAGTCCGATGGCGCCGGTCCGCAGGCTAAGGTCATAGGCTTGAATGTCGGTCTCTTGCAACCATTTGTCGGGATCGGAGGCGGGGGTCTTGTGCTGACTGTCCACGGCGCCGATGGCCCAAAGACTGAAATTGCCTGCTTTTTTCGTCGGCAGGTTGATCTTGAAGCTGAGGTCCTGGTAGCCGATCTTCCCTGCATCTTCGGGAATCAAGGATCCCAGCAGGGCGAAGGTGGAGTATCTGTAGTTGAAGAGGTAGGAACCTTCTTTCCCTTTTTGCAAGGGACCCTCGGCTGAGAAATCGAGTCCGACCACTCCGGCCTGGGCGGTATATTCGTGCTTTTCGTTGTTGCCATTTCGCAGCCGGATGTCGAAGACGCCGGAGAGGGCATTCCCGAACTCGGCAGGGAAGGCTCCCGTGTAAAAGTCAGAATTGGCCAGCATCTGACTGGAAAGAGCCGTAATACCTCCGGCTCCGAAGGTGGTCACGTTGGCAAAGTGGGTCGGGTTGCTGATCTCCGTCCCCTCCATCCGCCACAGCATGTAACGGGGGGAGTTGCCTCGGATGACGATTCCATTGTTGCCCAGTTCGGATGCCACACCTGCAAAGGAACCCGCCAATCGGGCCGGATCGTCGTATCCACCGGCATAGCGGTTGGCCTCTTCGGTACTTAACTGACGGGCACTCAGGGTAGCCATCGGGTTGATCGGACGCTCCTTGGAGCTCTGGGCCACCACACTTACCTCTCCCAATTGTTCGGTGGACTCTTTCATAAGGGCATTCAGCACCACCTCTTTGGCTGAGCCGACCACGATTTCCCGGAAGAGATAATTGTCGTAACCCACGAACCGTACCAACAGGTCGTAACGACCCGGCATGATTCCTTCCAGTCTGAAATGTCCCTCCGCATCGGAGGTGACTGCCCGCGGTGGGGTGGAGTGCAGCAATTGGATGGTGGCGCCTGGCAACGGTTGCTGGGTTAGGGCATCCGAAATGGTCCCTTTGATGGTTTGACCCTTTTGGGCCATCGATGGAAAAGCCAGGAGCAGCAGAAAGAATCCCCAAAGAAATTTCATGTTGAAAATTGTTTTTGGCAAAAGTCCCTCATTGCATTACTTTTGGCAATACTGAAAAATCAGTAAAATGAGCAAAGAAGAGCAAAGCGACCATTATGCCAGCGACCAGGTTTTTGATCCGGGGCTCCTGGATTATTCCATCGTAACGCAACACATCGCTTTTCTGGAATCCATCAAACGGGTGCATGGCAGTGCCATTTCCATCTTTGATCTTTCCAGACTGCATCATCTTTATCTTTCTTCCACCTACCAGGATCTGCTGGGCTGGGATTTGGAACAGGCAGTACTGCCGGGGAATGACTACATCGACGGTCGCATGCATCCCGAGGATATGGAGGATTTGCAACGTGTCGGAAACCAATTTTTCGGACTGATCACCAAATTCAAGAGAGAAGAGAGGGGAAGCCTTCCCCACTTCAAGCTGGTCATGGATTACAGGACACTTGGGAAGGAGGGTAAGTTTGTCAGGGTCATCGAGCAGCACAAGGTCCTTGAGATGGATCCGATTGGGAACATCTGGCTATCGATGAGTATCCTCGACCTCTCTCCCGACCAGGATCTAACCTCCCTTTGCCGCTATCACCTGGTCAATACGCAGACAGGGGATCTCCACAGATTCCCCAGGATGGATACCGCGGCCTTGCTTAGTCTCCGGGAACAGGAGATCTTGCAGTTACTGGCCGGCGGACTCATCAGCAAACAGATTGCAGATAAGCTTTACATCTCCGTCAACACCGTCAACACCCATCGGCAGCGAATTCTGGAGAAACTATCGGTAGGCAATACCACCGAGGCAGTCCAGAAAGCCTCCCGACTGGGATTGATCTGAGGGTTCGAAAGATCTGTGTGCCGATTGTAATCATCTGTTTTCTTTTGGTAAGGAATGCATCTCCTTCCCATTTAATTTTGCAACATTCATTCTTACAATCAATCAAGAGTTATGAAAAAACGCAGGTTGGGAAAAAGTTCCCTGGAGGTAAACCCACTTGGGTTCGGCTGCATGGGCATGAGCTTCGGTTATGGTTTGGTGACCGACAAGAAGGAGATGATTGCCTTGATCCGAAAAGCCGTTGAGGCGGGTGTCGATTTTTTTGATACAGCCGAAGTGTATGGTCCCTATGTCAACGAGGAGTTGGTGGGAGAGGCGCTGGAGCCCTTCAGAAACGAGGTGGTGATCGCCACCAAATTTGGTTTCAACATCACGGGTCCCGGACTGAACAGCCGGCCTGAAAAGATACGGATGGTGGCAGAGGCTTCCTTGAAACGGTTGCGCATCGAGACCATCGACCTGTTTTATCAGCATCGGGTAGATCCGGAGGTGCCCATCGAAGAGGTGGCCGGAACGGTCGGTGATCTGATCCGTGAGGGAAAGGTCAGAAATTTTGGACTCTCCGAAGCCGGAGTGGAAGTGATCCGAAGGGCCCATGCGGTACAACCGGTTACCGCCTTGCAAAGCGAATATTCCCTCTGGACGCGCGAAGCCGAGCGCGAAATGCTCGCCA
>JAJTBP010000333.1 GCA_021286825.1 Marinilabiliales bacterium
ACTATACCCTCTATATTATGAAAGTAAAATATTTGATCGGCCTCCTCCTTTTGATCGGCTGTACAGCCAAAGAAGTACCCCCTACCATCAACGCAAAGCTTTTCAATAAGGTTCTGGACGGAAAACAGATCCAACTGTTTACCCTTCGGAATAACAACAACATGGAAATCAATGTGACAAATTATGGTGCGAGGATTGTCTCCTGGTTGGTTCCCGATAAAAATGGAAAGCTGGAAGATGTGGTGCTGGGACACGACAGCATAGACAGCTACCTTAATTCATCCGAAAATTACTTTGGAGCATCCATCGGCAGATATGGCAACCGAATTGCGAAAGGAGAATTTTCAATTGGCGACATCCAGTACAAGTTGGCGCAAAACAACGGCATCAATCATCTTCATGGGGGAATCAAAGGTTTCTCTGCCAAAGTTTGGGATGCCGAATTGAAACTCCCCAATGAACTCATCTTTCACCTAACCTCTGCCGATATGGACGAAGGATATCCCGGTGAATTAAAAGTCCTGATGACCTATACTTTGACCAACGACAATGAACTGGTCATCGAATACGAAGCAACCTGTGACAAATCGACAGTCATCAATCTTACCAATCACAGCTATTTCAATCTCCATGGTGCCGGGAATGGAACAATCCTGGACCATCAACTGACCCTCAATTCAGATGCCATCACACCGGTCGATTCAACCCTGATACCCACAGGTGTTATCCTGCCGGTTGAGAACACACCCTATGATTTTAGAAAGGCTACGGCCATTGGAGACCGAATAGATGCTAAGGATCAACAGATTCATTTTGGCGGGGGTTATGACATCAACTATGTTCTCCGCAAGGAATCCAGTCCTTTTACAACGCCTGCAGCATCTGTATATGAACCGGTGAGTGGAAGGTTATTGGAAGTATTTACCGATCAACCGGGGATCCAGTTCTATTCAGGCAACTTTTTGACAGGCAAATATCCTGGGAAGAAGGGAAAAATGTATCCTTACCGGTCAGGGTTTTGTCTGGAAACACAACATTACCCCAACTCTCCAAACATCAAGGATTTTCCATCGGTACAGCTGGATCCGGGTCAGACCTACACGCACAAATGCATCTATAAGTTTTCTGTCAAATAAGGGATCAATTCATTCAGACAGTCCCCATCCTTTCGTCATGACCCAATTCAGAACAAAGCATCTCCCCTCTCAAATGTTGGGCTTTCTCTTGCTTGTTCTGTTGATCGGTACCACTTCCTTGCTTCCCCGTCCCATCAAACGGGTGGTGGCAGGTTCAAGCATCGTTCCTTGGGATCAGGGGAAAACCTATGAAGACAGTCGGCCGCAGGTTCATTTCCGTTTGAATGCGATGGATGCCGGAGTGGTTCTGAAACATGGCATGGGTCCGGACAGTTGTGACGGGTGGGGAGCTCGCGACTGCTGGGTCTGGGAATTTCAGGGAAGATATTACATGCATTACGATGGTGCCGGTAGCAAGGGCTGGCTTACCTGTCTTGCCACCAGCACCAATCTGACCGATTGGCAAGCCCGGGGATCCGTTCTGGATTTTGGTACAAGTGATGCCATGGATTGTGCATCGGCTTCGTACGGAACAACCTACTTTGATGGCAGCTTGTGGCACATGTTTTATCTGGGTACTCCTCATGTAACAAAAAAGCCTGATTATATTCCGGCATTTCCTTATCTTACCATGAAGGCAGAAGCGAATTCGCCCACCGGTCCTTGGCATAAAAGATATGACGTGACTCCCTTTTCTCCGAAGCCGGATACCTATTACAGTGCCACAGCCAGTCCTGGCCACATTTGCCTGCTGGGATCGGAGTGGATCATGTATTTTTCGGCCTCCACAGGATCTCCTGGTATCAAACGGACCATCAGTCTTGCCCGGACAACTTCCCTTTCCTCAACATGGGAAATTGAAGCTGCACCCATGCTCCCTCCTGATGAGCAAATTGAGAACAGTTCAGTTTATTTTCAAAAGGCAGACTCCACATGGTTCCTTTTCACCAATCATGTTGGAATTGACAACCGTTTGGAGTACACAGATGCCATTTGGGTATACTGGAGCAAAGATCCATTCAAATGGGATCCGAAAAATAAAGCTGTTGTTTTGGATTCATACAACTGCACCTGGTCTAAAAAAATCATCGGACTACCATCCGTTGTGCCTTGCGGTAATCGACTCGCCCTATTTTATGACGGAAACGACATGACAGAGATGCCCAGAGGGGTCAAGAGTCACATGAACAGGGATATTGGCCTCGCCTATCTTGCTTTACCGATCCGGTTACCAGGAGTGAAAAAATAACCAGCGGAATGCTTGGCAAATCTCTTGAATTTGTTGATGGATAGAGTTGTGAAAGCCATGGAATCGCTGAACGACTTTAATTTAGCACAAAACAGTTAGATGGATGGTTCACTTCCCGGATCGTACTTCATCCTGAATATCAAAATAGATTCCGTGGATAAAAGAGGATCGCTCATTCAACGCTCGTTTGATTTTTTCCAGATTGTCTTCAACCAGGCTAGCCTCAACCTGATCTTCCAGATCAATGGCAATCACCAGCAAAAAGCGGCTTCTGCCCAGCAACATGGCGGAGATGGACTTGACCGAGTGAATGGCCGGATTGGCCAACACGATTTGCCTGAATTCTTCCCGTAATCCTGCTGGAATATTTTCGCCAACGATCAATTTTCTCAATTCGTTGATCATAAACAAGGAGACGGTAATCAGAAGTGTTCCGACAAGGATGGATCCGATGGCATCAAAAACCGGATGCACAAACCAAGCCAATGCAGTGGATACCAACACAATGACCAATCCAATCAAAGCTGCTGAGTCTTCCAATAGGATGACAAGCAGATTGGTATCGGTTGCGTCCTGGAGTGCCCGAATCATACTTTTTCCCGTTGATCCCGATTTAAATGAGGCATAAGCTACATGAAAAGATTTACCTTCGATCAAGATTGAAACCAGTAGCACAGCAAAAGACCAACCCACATTCTGCAAGACCGATGGCTCCAGAATCTTATGGATACCCTCATAGATCGAAAAGGCAGCCCCTACAAAAAAGAGGAGAACAGCGACCAGGAATCCCCAGAAATATTCCTCCTTTCCATACCCAAACGGGTGAAGTTCTGTCGGTTTTTTGATTGCTCTTTTACTCCCGATCAACAGAAAAATCTGGTTGCCACAATCCGCCAGCGAATGAATGGCTTCTGCCATCATTCCGGCACTCCGGGTGATGGCTGATACGACAAACTTAATGACCGTTATGAGCAAGTTGCTACCCAATGCAAAAATGACAGCCCTCAGTGATCCATTGTGTCCAGACATCAAACAATCTTTTGGTGTGGTTCAAAAATAA
>JAJTBP010000334.1 GCA_021286825.1 Marinilabiliales bacterium
ATTACAGGGCATCCGGAGTATTCGCTCAGGACATTGGACAAAGAATATCACCGGGATTTGGAAAAAGGTTTGCCCATTGATCTGCCGGTCAATTATTATCCCGACAATCACGCCGATGAACGTCCGATCCTCAGTTGGCGCTCACATGCCAATCTGCTCTTCATGAATTGGCTGAATTACTATGTATACCAGGAGACTCCCTATGATCTGGGGAAAAGGTAACCTTTCCAGGATTTAGCTGAATCTGGATTTCCACCAAATGCGCAACCTTTCCAGGATTTTTTCCTCGGAAGGGTTGTTTTGTGGTTTGTAAAAACGTTTCATCTTAATTTTTTCAGGCAAAAAATCTTGTTCAGCAAAATTGCCTTCGTAGGAGTGGGCATATTTGTATTCCTTCCCATATCCCAATTGTTTCATCAATTTGGTGGGTGCATTCCTAAGATGTAACGGAACCGGAAGATGTCCGGATTGCCTGACTTCTGCCAATGCCTCGTCTATGGCACCGTAAGCTGAATTGCTTTTGGGAGAAGTTGCCAGATAGATTGCACATTCAGACAGGATGATTCTCGATTCCGGCATCCCAATCTTGTGAACGGCATCAAAGGTGCTTTGGGCGAGCAAGAGGGCGTTGGGATTGGCCAGTCCGATGTCTTCAGCGGAAAGGATAAGCAACCGCCGGGCAATGAATTTAATGTCTTCACCACCTTCCAGCATCCGCGCCAGATAATAGACGGCTGCATCGGGATCGCCTCCGCGAATGCTCTTGATGAAAGCGGAGATGATGTCGTAATGCATTTCCCCGTTTTTATCATACAAGGCCAGGTTTTCCTGCAATCTCTCGGTAACCAACTGATTGGTCAGGATCGCAGGTTCCTCTTGCGTAGCATTCAGTACCAGCTCCAATACATTCAACAGCTTTCTGGCATCTCCACCGGAGAAACGAAGCAGCGCCTCGTTCTCCTCGACGATGATCTTTCTGGAAGAGAGGTAGAGGTCCTTTTGCAAGGCACGATTGAGTAGTCTGATCAGATCTTCTTTCTCCAGCGATTTGAGGATGTACACCTGGCATCTGGACAAGAGCGGAGAAATCACTTCAAAAGAGGGATTCTCAGTGGTGGCACCGATCAATGTTATCACCCCCTGTTCGACTGCACCCAGCAAAGAATCTTGCTGGGCCTTGCTGAACCGATGGATTTCGTCAATGAATAGGATGGGATTGCGGCTTCCGAAAAACGGGCTATTCCTGGCTTTATCCAACACTTCCCGTATCTCTTTTACTCCAGAATTGATGGCACTCAGAATATAAAATGGCCTGTCCAACGTATTGGCAATAATCTTTGCCAGAGTAGTTTTTCCTACTCCGGGCGGACCCCACAAGATGAAGGAAGAGAGAAGTCCGGAATCCATCATCTTTCGGATCACCGCATTCGGTCCAACCAAATGTTCCTGACCGATGTAATCGTCAAGGGTTACCGGTCGCAATCGTTCTGCCAGTGGTTGATTGCCAGTCATAGGCTAATTGCAATAACGTTTGATTACATTGTAGGCTTCTGTCAGACCCAATTCACCTGCCCGGCTCAGATCCTGTGCTCCGCCTTCGAGATCATTCATGTAGATACGTGTCAATCCCCTGTTGAAATAGGCCTCACCGAAATCGGGTTCCAGGGCAATTGCCTTCGTATAATCGTTGATGGCGTGAACGTAATCCTTCTTTTTTACCTTGATGTTGGCCATGTTGAACCAGGCAAATATAAAATTGGGATTCATGTACAGAATGGATTCATAATCCTGAATGATCTCCTCATAATCCAAAATCTTCACTTCAGATGGTTTTGCATCCGTGGCAAGTTTGTTGCCCTCCATGACAAACTTTTCGGGCTCTGGTAAATTTCCTTCCGATCGAATGTATTCGACCATTTTTGTTCTGGAATTTGCCCTGCAGAAATAAGCCAGCAAATTTCGGTCATCGGCATTGATCGCTTTGGAATATTCACGAATGGCTTCATTGTAATTGGAAGATTGTTCCACCAGGATCCCTTTGTTCAAATAGGGCAGGGTGCTCTTTTTGTTGGCGGAAATCTCTTTGTTCCAGTGGTCGATCAGGTTCTTGAAATTATCCCGCTCAAGGGTCTGATAGGCGAATGGTTTGTTGGAAATGATCAGGAATGGTTCATTGCTGTTCTTCTGATTCAGCGCTTCAATCTCCATGTTGAAATACTGGAGCCGGTTGAAATCGGCCGAATCCTTGTTGAAGACCGAAACCACAAAATCAGGTTGCAAAACGATCTTGATGTTCCGGTTTTGAACCATTCCATCTTTTACATCTGTTTCTGATATTTTTCCGTCCTCTGCCACCACAATACTTCTCCTCCTGCGATTTTGTGTCACCGGTCCGCTTTTGCTCTCTTGTTTGAAAGCCGTGGTATCCGTAGTGGCAGCTGATGTGTTGGCTGATGCAGTACCGTTCTGGGCCAATGTCTGGTTCTGTTGGGTAGGTGGTGTACCGGTCTGTTTTCCATTCAGGTTGCCATTGGGCTGATTCTGTGTTGGATTGGCAGAAGGGTTGGGTAAAACAAATCCATATTGCCTGCGTTGTCTCTCTTTTTCTTCCTCCAGTTCGTACCTCTTTTTGAAAGCGGCGAACTTGGGATCCAATTCTGCAGCCATCGCCAAATCCTTTTCAGAACCCGGCAATTTTAGCGCTTCACGGGCAATTCCGCGATTTAGCCAGGCAGTGGCAATGTTAGGATCAAGCTGGATCGCCATGTCGTAGTCTCGGATCGCCCCCTTCAAATCATTGAGTTGGTGTTTGACAATCCCCCTGTTTACATAGGCAGAAGCAGTTTTAGGGTCAAGGCGGATGCACAAATCATAATCCTTGATGGCGGCTGCGTAATCTTTTTTCTCAAATCGGGCAATTCCCCTCACCAAATAGGCACCGGAAAAATGGGGCCGGATACGAATGGCGGCATCACAATCTGCAATGGCTCCTTCCAGATCTCCTTTCATCTGTTTGGCAGAACTCCTGTTTAAGAAGGTGTTGGCATTGCCAGGTTTCAGCTCGATGGATCGGGTATAGTCTGAGATGGCGCCATCGAAATCTTCCATAGCCATTCGGGTGATGCCCCTGTTGTTGAAGATGTTGGGATCTTCCTGGTTGTATTCAAGGGCACTGGAATAGTCATTCATGGCATCCTTGTAATTCTTCATCTCATAATTGGTGATGCCTCGATACATGTAAGCTTCCGGATAATAAGGCTTGATTTGGATGGCTTTGTCAAAATCATTCTTAGCTCCGCGGTAGTCATCAATGTACAGCTTGGCGATCCCCCGATAAAAATAGGGTTCTGGCAAGTAAGGTTTCAGTTTGATGACGATGTT
>JAJTBP010000335.1 GCA_021286825.1 Marinilabiliales bacterium
AAGTCCCCTGCGGTTGGGGGCGATGATGATGTAACCCTTGGCTGCCATCATCTGGAAGTTCCAGCGGTAGGACCAAAACTGGCTGACCGTACTCTGGGGGCCGCCTTCGCAGAACAGCAAGGCCGGATATTTTTTAGAGGGATCGAAATGGGGCGGATAAATGACCCATGCCCTCATCTTCTTATGGTCGGTGGTGGTGATCCATCTGCTCTCGACCTTTCCGATGGCCAACTGGTCCATGATGCCTTTGCAGACGGTGGTCAACGGTTTGTCTTTGCCTGTCGCCGGATCTACCAGATAGAGTTCTGCCGGTTGAGACATGGAGACTTTCGATGCCACAATTTGGTTGCCTGCCAGTCCGAAGCTTTGGTAGTTGTGTATGCCGTCCGTTACCCTGCGGAATTTCCCGCTGGTCAGATCCAATGTGAAAATCTCGTCAGTGGCCTTGATGTCTGAGACAAACCAGATGGACTTGCCATCGGCCGACCAGGTCAGGTTTTGGGCATTTTGGTCGAAATCCCGGGAGTAATCCTTTTTGGTGCCAGTGGACAGATCGGCTACATACAGACGGATTTTATCAGCCTCATAGCCATCTCTTTCCATGCTTTCCCAGGCCACCCTTTTTCCATCAGGAGAAAACACAGGGTTCATGTCGTATCCCATCATTCCTTCGGTCAGGTTGGTCGTCTTGCCCTGTTCAAGCGTATAAAGATAGATGTCTGAATTGGTGGACAATGCATAGTCTTTACCTGCCTTTTTCTTGCAGGTGTAGGCAATTACCTTTCCATCCGGACTCCAGGCAATCTGTTCGCTGCCTCCATTGGGCTTCAGCGGGGTATCGTATCGTTCGCCCTTTTGGATGTCAACATCTTCGGATAAACCCATTTCACTGTACTTGGCAACAAAGACATGTTGATAGGTGCCATCGCTCCAGGTATCCCAATGGCGGTACATCAGGTCGTCATACAAACGGGCATTGGCCAGTGGCAAGTCGGGATATTTGTCGTGAACATCCTGATCCAGCTTGACATTGGCGATGTAAAAGATGTGCTTCAGGTCGGGTGAATAGCCGAATCCTGCGATCCCATCCTTCACCTTGGAAACCTGAACGGGATTGGTACCATCCGGATTGATCTCCCACAGCTGGGGTTCGCCGGTCCGGGTTGAGATGTATCCGATCTTTTTGCCATCGGGACGCCATGCGGCTTCAGACTCTTTCTCCGGTGTATCCGTAAGCCGGACGGCAGCTCCGCCACTCACCGGTACCAGGTAAAGATCACGGTAGGATTTGTTCTCGGAAATGTTGAAATAGGTTACGTCGTACAGAACCGAACGACCATCGGGAGAAACCTGAAAAGCGCCCACCCTTCCAAAAGACCATAATACTTCCGGAGTCATCAGATCGGAGGTCAGTTTCGGAGTTTCCGGCACATAATTCTTTTTCTGCGGCTGGCCTGCTGGAAGCGACTCCGCAAAGCCCGGAAGAAACATGGCGACGAGGACAAATGCAAATAGGGTCTTTTTCATTTTTCAGGTTTTTTTTGCAAATGTAAAAGGAAATCCACGGCAGGCAATGACTAAATTCAGTCTTCTCCGGAACTGTCCACTTTTGAATAGACTGCCCTACAAGTTACCGACAGCCTTCCGTAAAAATACCCCTAATCCGTTCCACTCTTTTTTTGATGATTTTGAAGGTTTGCTCCCGAAGATTGTTTTCGGATCCCCGTCACCCAATTTCGGTTTGTCGAGACCAAATCCCGATTTTTGAAAGATTGGACAAAAATTTCTTTTCGGGTTTCAACCACATGAATAACTTTGTAATCTTTAATGAACCCAACTTTCCGGATGGAACGTGCAATATTGGAAACCCTCTTTCTCTGTGGAATAGCGCTACTCTGCCTGTTGGAGTTGTTTTACCTGATGTATTTTCCGGATGACAGGAAGGTACTTGTACTGCAGCGCAAGAAGAAGATTTTCCTGTATGCCGCGCTTTTGGGACTCCAGGTCATCCCCTTTCTGTATCTTTTTTCCATCGATTTTGGAACAACCGATTATCATTTCTGGAAATGGTTGATTGTTCCGGCACTCTTTTCCTACCTGTTTTTTGTCTGGCTCTTTGCCAAGGCATTAGCCGATCTGGGTCGTTGGTGGGTTCCGGGACAGGAATTGAAGCCCGATCTGGAACTCGTCCGTACGGGTGCCTATAGCTACATTCGTCATCCGATGTATCTTTCGCTGATCGGCATTGCGGTCTGCCAGGTGTTCATGATTCAAAATTGGATCGCAGGGCCTGTTTCGTTGCTCTTGGTGACACCCTTTGTATTCTATCAGATCAGGCGGGAGGAACGTTTGCTGATTCAGTATTTTGGTGAGACCTATCTGGATTACATGAAGGTGACTGGCAAACTTTGGCCCCTGGGTGAGAAGATGCCTTTCCTGAAAAAAGATGTCGCAGCGGTTTTGAAACTCCTGCTGAAAGGATTGAGGCAGTTGTTGAAGAAAGCCGGAAAGTTTAAGGTCAGAAAGAAGCGGGCTCAATGAACTACTGCCTTCAGATCCCTTGCAGACAATCCACGACGCATGGGCATCAACTCCTCCTTTGATCCCTTTTTTACCACACATTTTTCCTTGAAATGCACCAAGTAGGTACATTGGATGGCTTGCATCCGCTCCAAACCACAAACCTCCATCAAGGCATCAATGACATAGTCGAAGGTGTGGTAGTCATCGTTGTGGAGAACCAGTGAGCAATTCTTGTCTGTTCCTCCGGATTCCTGATCTTTTTCGTTGACCCCTTTTTTGGTTTGCGTACGCATTCGGAATGTCGGCTATGGGTTGCCGGTTTATTTTGTATTCAGCAGTTTCAGCGCTTCGGACATTTTGATTCTTTCACCATTCAGGAAGGCTGCAATGTAACAATCCTTCGCCCCTTCCTTTACCAGCTTTTCTTTTAGCTGTGTTGCTTCCGGATAGGTAGAACAAGCACCTGCCGTATAAATGGTAATGTTTTTGCTGTCTTTGTATTGCTCAATGGTCATGATCTTTTTCAGATGGGCATGTAACTTCCTGAAGGCTGCCGATTGCTGGTTGTTCTTGAAGGAGCCGATCTGAATCTTGAAAATCAATCCCTCCACACTGACATTGGCAACAGGATTGGGCGCAGTTCCTTCCGTCGGTTGCGGTACGGCAACAGCCTCTTTCTTTGCGGGTTGAACCACCAGACCTGGCGTGTATGGGAGATTGGTCCCCTTCTGGTAAGCAACGACCGTTGCTTCTTTCATTCCTTCCCGAATCAGCTGCTCCTTCATTTTGCCGGCATCTTCGGCACGGCCGAAATTACCCACCGTAAAGACCACATTCTTCTTG
>JAJTBP010000336.1 GCA_021286825.1 Marinilabiliales bacterium
TTCGTACCTATGTCGAAATGCTTCCCTCCTTCTTTGCCCCGGGTGAGGTCAGCGAGATTTGGATCACCTTTCCGGATCCGCAGATGAAAAAACGGCGGAAGCGACTCACTTCAACTACGCTGCTTGGTGGCTACGGTAAATTCCTCCGGCAGGGTGGACTGATCCACCTCAAGACCGACAGTGATTTCCTGTACCAGTATACCACTTCCCTGATTCACCTGAATGGATTTGGCATCGAGGCGGAGACGGATGATCTCTATGCATCACCCTTCTCTGACGAGATCATGGGCATCAAAACCTATTATGAAAAGCAGTGGCTGGCCCGAGGCATCAAGATCAAATACCTGCGCTATGTCCCTCGATTCCTCGCGCTTTCGGAACCTGAAACGGAGCCGGAATTCGATAATTACCGCAGCTTCGGAAGGACACAGCGAAGTCAATTGCTTCCCAATGGATGATTTCTACGGCAGGGTCTATGAAGTAACCCGATTGATTCCACCGGGCCGTGTAACCAGCTACGGTGCGATTGCCAGATATCTGGGCACCGGACTCTCGGCAAGGGTGGTCGGATGGGCACTCAACCTGGCCCATGATCAGGAACCTTTCGTGCCAGCTCACCGGGTGGTCAATAGGAATGGCCTGTTGACAGGTAAGGTTCATTTTCATCCCCCTTCCGCCATGCAGGAGTTGTTGGAAAATGAGGGCGTCACCGTTGTGGATGACCAGGTGGTCGATTTTGATCGGCATTTCTGGGACCCGATTAAGGAATTGGGGTAGAAGTAGGAGAAAAGCCGAAAATTCCCCACCGATTCGCAAACAAAGCATGGATAAAAACGTAAAATGGGCACGTTCAGAAGCGGATCGACAACAAACTTGTATGTTTTAACTCAAAATTTTCAAATATGGCACTGATACCCAAAAATATCTCCGATACACTGGCAAAGATTCTATATCCCGGTACCGACAAAAACATCGTCGCCATGGAAATGGTGCAGGAAATCCGGACCGCTGGTAGAAGAGTCAGCTTCAGCCTGATTTTTCAGCGGGAAGATGATCCGGCCGTGGCAACTTTGACCGAGGCCTGCATAGACCTGCTCAAACGGGAACATGGCCAGGACCTCGAAATCTCCATTGTTCCCAAGAGCGTGGCTCGCATGTCGCCACCTGTCATGCCGGGCGTGAAGAACATCATCGCAGTGGCCTCCGGCAAGGGAGGCGTTGGCAAATCCACCATGGCAGTGAACCTGGCGGTTGCACTGGCACAGCAAGGAGCCAGTGTCGGACTCGTCGATGCCGATATTTTCGGTCCCTCCATCCCCAAAATGTTTGGAGAGGAGGATACCCGACCCTATTTTGAAAAGATTGATGGCCGTGACAGAATCGTACCCGTGGAGAAGTATGGGGTGAAATTCTTGTCCATCGGCTTCTTTGCCAACAAGAACGATGCCCTCATCTGGCGCGGACCCGTAGCTTCCAATGCCCTGAAACAGTTGATGATGGAGGGGAATTGGGGAAATCTGGACTATCTGCTCATCGACCTGCCTCCCGGCACCAGCGACATCCATCTGACCCTCGTGCAGACGGTAGCCGTTACCGGAGCCGTCATTGTTACCACTCCCCAAGAGGTTGCCCTGGCCGATGTGGTCAAGGGAGTCTCTATGTTCGCCAGTAAATCAATCAATGTTCCGGTATTGGGCATCGTCGAAAACATGTCGTGGTTTACACCGGCCGAACTTCCCAACAACCGGTATTATCTTTTCGGAAAGGATGGAGGCAAGGAACTGGCCGATAAGCTGGGTATTCCGTTGCTTGGACAGATACCGCTCGTGATGGGTATCCGCGAAGGCGGAGACAATGGGGAGCCGGCAGCAGCCAACGAAGATACCGCTACAGGAGTTGCCTTTGCACAACTGGCCCGCATGGTGGTAGAGCAATTGGAAAAGAGAAATCTGAGCATCGAACCCACTGAGAAAGTTAAGGTAAGCCGCAAGTAATATTTTCAGCAATTTTGAGTTATTTTGTGGAGAACACTTTATCTCAAAACGTTTGAAGCGATTGGCCGTAATCCCTTTGTTGTCTTTGTTTTTGCTGTGGCTGACCTTTGGTTGCACCACCCAGAAAAACAATGTGGCGACAAGATTCTATCATGAACTGACCTCCCACTATAACCTCTATTTCAATGCCAATGAGAGCATGAAAGAGGGGATTCTTCGGGTAAAACGTTCTATGGCAGAGGACTTTACACGCATTCTTCCCGTTTTTCCGGAAGACAATCAGGTGGCCATGCAATCGGCTGCCCCGCAGATGGAACTGGCGGTGCAGAAATGTCTGAAGCTGATTGCCTCCCATTCGATTACGGTAAGTCCGACCCGGAAATCCAACGATTCAGAGAAATACAAGGAATTTGCCTCGAGGGGCGAGTACAACAATTGGATCGATGACACCTACCTGCTGATGGGTGAGGCCAATTACTACCTGCATGACCTGCACAAAGCCGTTGAGAATTTCAACTTCATCCTGCACAATTTCTCCACCCAGCCTACCCGCAATCCAGCCTTTCTCTGGCTGGCACGCTGCTATCTGGTGACCGGCGAACAAGAGAAGGCACTTGAAATATTTCAGTTGCTGGAAAGGGACGGAACCCTTCCGGAGAAGGTTAAAAGGGATCTTTCGCTCGTCAAGGCAGGCTATTTCATTGGCAAGGAACAGTGGAAAGAGGCGATCCCCCAATTGAAACAGGCCCTTCGATACGACATGCCTTCGGATGATCGGGGGCGTTACAACTTTATTCTGGCCCAGCTTTGCCGGCAGACTGGCGATGCGGATGGTGCCTCCGAAGCCTTCAAGAGGGTGATCAAAGCCAAACCTCCCTACCGGATGGTCTTCGAAGCAAAAATTTCATTGCTGGAAATGACCCAGGGTAACGACGGATCGGGCGATCAAACCCTGACGCGAATGATCCACAACGGCAACAACAAACCTTACCTCGATCGGATCTATTTTGCCAGGGCAGAGCGGGCTTTACAATCGGGCAAGAAAGAGCAAGCGATTGCTGATTTCCGGACTTCGGTTGCCGCCTCCGCGGATAACAACAGTCAGCGGGCTGCCTCCAGCCTGGCATTGGCTCGTCTCTACTTCGAAGAGAGCAACTATCGCATGGCATCCTGCTATTATGATACCGCGCTCAGTGTCATTGATCCCGGTTATCCCGACTATGAAACCATCGTTTCCAGAACGAACGGTCTGCTTTCACTTGTCCGCAACCTCGATGTCGTAGGCAGGGAGGACAGTTTGCAGCGGATCGCAGCGCTGCCGGAAAAGGAACGCACCGATTACATTGGGAAACTGATTGCCAAAGTGGTT
>JAJTBP010000337.1 GCA_021286825.1 Marinilabiliales bacterium
GGAGGTAGGCCTCGGGGCCCTGAATGCCTTGCCGGTAGCCTTGGTGGTGCTGGGAATCGGATTGTCGCTGGGCGGACCCACCGGTTATGCCATCAATCCCGCCAGGGACCTTGGTCCGCGTTTGGTCCATTTCTTCCTACCTTTGCCCAACAAGGGGGGCAGCGATTGGAAATATGCCTGGGTACCGGTGGTCGGACCTATGCTGGGTGCCCTTTCGGCAGCCATCCTCTATTTTATTCTGAAGAGCTTTTAGTCAAAGGAAAAGCCGGAAACAGCGATCCGTTTGAAAGGAGTGTTTCCGGCTTTTTTTAGGCGATCCCCGTTTTATTTCAGGACAATCTCCAGGACCGGGATCTCTACCGGTGGTTTCAACATGGGCAATTGCAGGCTGAGGGTGTTCTCCTCGCCGTTTCCGAGTGTCCGGTAGCGAACTTCCGAAGCATCATGCAGAAACTGAATGTATTTGACCTTGTCCGCCATGTTTTTCAACTTCAGGTTTCCCATCGGATAGGAGAGCAGATGGACATAGAGTCGTTTGGTATTCGCCTGGTAGGTAAGCAATGTATTGGCCGGTGCGACAAATTCCTCGGGAGCCATGGTACATCCGTAGATGGAGCGGCTGTTGTATTTCATCCAATCGCCCATCGCCTTCAGCCTTTCCTGAGCCCGATAGTCGAACAGACCCCTGGCCGTTGGCCCGACATTTAACAGCAAGTTACCCCCTTTGCTGACTGACTCGATGAGCAGTTCCAACAATTGCGCCGGGCTTTTCCAACTGGTTTCGTCGCGGAAATAACCCCATGAGCCGGAGAAGGTCTGACAGGTCTCCCAATAGGCCTTCTTGCCGTTGTATTCCGGCCATTTCTCTACTTTCACCTGTTCGGGCGACTGGAAGTCCCAGCCATAGTCCTTGTCTTTCAGGTCGAGGCGATCGTCGACGATGATGTTGGGTTGCAGGGAGCGAACCAGCTTGAGCAGTCCCTCGGAGTCCCAGTCGTCGTGTCCCTTGCCGTTTTTGCCTGGGAAGGAGAAGTCGAACCAGATGACGCTGATTTCACCGTAGTTGGTCAGCAGTTCACGAACCTGGTTCTTCATGTATTCGCGGTATTTGGCCATGTCTTTGCCTTTGTTGAGGCGAGCATAGGCACTGTCCGATTCTTGTCGCTGCGGATGTCTGGAGTCGATGATATAATCCGGATGATGCCAGTCGATCAAAGAGTAATAGAAACCGACCTTGAGTCCCTCGGCACGCATGGCTTCCACAAACTCCTTCAGGACATCTCGTCCAAAACGTGTCTTGGTGGTCTTGTAGTCGGTGAATTTCGAGTCGAAGTTGCAGAATCCCTCATGGTGTTTGGCGGTAATGACGACATATTTCATGCCGGCTTCCTTGGCCATGCGGGCCCACTCTTTGGGGTTGTAAAGATCCGGATTGTACTCTTCGAAGTACTTCTGGTACTGTTCGTTGGTCATCCGCTCATAATTCTTGACCCACTCATGCCGGGCCGGCAGGGCATAGAGTCCCCAATGGATGAACATGCCGAAGCGGGCATCTGTCCACCAAGCCATTCTTTTGGCTTTCTGTTCGGGCGTTTCGTTCTTGTACGACTCCTGCGCGGCCAGTTGTAGCGAGAGGGCCAACAACAACAGGAGGGTTGCACTTGTTTTCAGGTACTTTTTCATGCTTTATGATTTAGAAGTGTGGATAAACAGAATGGATAAAGTTACAAAATCCGGTAAATATTGGGCGGATCGCAGGGCTAATTACCCTTTTTGGGACAAAAAAAGAGCGTCCTGCCATGGTGCTGGACCGGCAGGACGCTTTCTTCTTTCGGTTTTCGTCCGCGTTATTCCCCCAGAAGGTTGACCTCCCGAATGTTGCCATTCTTGGATAGACGCAGCGACTTGATTTCGTAAGGCCGGAAAGTGCCGCTCCATTTGCGGCCGGCAAATTTCAGGTCGAGGGTGGCTTCGGTGGCGACGCCGTTGGTCTCCACGCAACGGATGATCAGATCGTCGCCGCTCTCGGCGTGTTTGATGGCCGAAACGATCACATCTTTTCCATCGATGGCGAGGAAAGAGCCCGATTTGGGCAGTTTCCCCCTGTGAATTCCCTGATACATGGGGATGGATGGCGCCATAAATTCTTCAGCGATCCGGGTGACGTTGCTCTTCTGCCACGCACCGGCAAATGGTACCAGCATCATCCGGAAGGTCTGGATGCCCTGGTCTTGCCAGTAATGTTCGGCCTTCATGTCCAGCACGCGTGGGTTGTGGTGGGCATAGACAGCGCCCCTTGCCACGGAGATACGCATGTCGTTGTCGGCAATGCTGTAGCCATATTTGGCATCATTGAGCACGGAGAGGCCGTAGCTGCCGGCGCTTCCCTTGCCCGTTACGTTGATCCACCGCTGGCCGGGATCTTCATTGCCATTGGCCGTCCGTTCGATGGTGGCATAGGAGGTCTCATAGGTGGCAACGGGCGATGCCACGTTGACAGGGAAGGAGAACTTGAGCATCTTGAGGTGCTCGTGCCAGTCGAGGGAGACTTGTGCCACCGGATTGGGGGAGTCGGCATAAAGGACCCAGTCGATGGTCAGGATGGAGTGACCGTAAGAGGTGATGGAACGGATCTTTCCGCGGAGTGGTCCCTCTTCAATCACCTTGAGGGTGGCATTGCCAAAGGCCCCGATCTCCTTGTTGAAGGTCTTGATGTCGTGGCTCCAGGTGTCGCTGGGATCGTCGATGACGATGGCCCTGCAACCGCTGTTTCCTCCTTCGAAGACCTCCTGATTGTTTTTCTTGTCAAAGAGGGAGAGTGTGCCGTTGTAGGAAAGGGTTAGCTTCACGAACTCATTCTCCATGCTGTTCTCCGTTACCTTGACCACTTTGGCCGGGGCCACTTCGACCCCTTCCCACATCCGGATCTGGCGATAACCCATGGGCGGAACCGTAACGCTGACGACCAATTTCTTGCGGGTGCCTGCTTCCGAGGAACCGGGAGCCCATTGGTAAGGCAACGGATTGCCATTTTCGTCGTCTACACGGCAACTCTTGTGCATGGTACCCCAGTTGTAGTCGTATTCTACCTTGTCCTGAACCTCCCAGGCATGCGGATTGTAGACCAACAGGTATTGTGAGTCCGGATCTTCTGTTGGCACCTGCCATTCCAATTTCTGAACTGCCATGAAGGCCGATTGATGGGCGATGTCGAGGGCCCTGCCGAATCCTTCCCGGGCTGCAGCCGAATGGTCGAAAAGGGAGGATCCTGCGAGACTGTCATGGAATTGCAGGAAAAGCACCTTTTTCCAGGCTGCCGTAAAATCG
>JAJTBP010000338.1 GCA_021286825.1 Marinilabiliales bacterium
AAACCGCCTGAGGTTACCGGAGAACAGAAGAACTCCTTCAGATAGGCAATGACTTGCCGGTCCATGTAGTTAATGGTGGTGGCAAACAGCAGCAATGTGACGATTACCCATCGGTATCTGCCCACTTTTTGTGCTACTTCTTTTGTGTGGCTCATTCCGTTTTTTGTTTGGTGAGTAGGTTATTTTCCAAATCCAAAGTATTTTTCTGCATTGTTGAAGGAGATGTCTTCCACCATCTGGCCCAACAGCTTCATGTCGTTGGGCAGTTCTCCGTTCTCAACATCGTTGCCCAGCAGGTTGCACAGGATTCTCCTGAAGTATTCATGGCGTGGATAAGAGAGAAAACTTCTGGAGTCGGTCAACATACCCACGAAACGGCTTAACAGTCCCAGACTGGAAAGGGCACGCATCTGATTCTCCATTCCGTCTTTCTGATCCAGGAACCACCATCCGGATCCGTACTGCAGCTTCCCGGGTATGGTGCCATCCTGGAAATTGCCGATCATGGTTGCCATGAGCTCGTTGTCACGTGGATTGAGGTTGTAGAGAATGGTTTTGGCCAACTTGTCTTCGCTGTCCAATCGATTCAGCAGTTTTGACAAGGGTCTGGCTATTTCAAGATCACCAATGGAGTCAAATCCCTTGTCCGGTCCGAGAAGATTGAAGAGTCGGCTGTTGTTGTTGCGGAGTGCACCAATGTGGAATTGTTGTGTCCATCCCCTCTTGTGATCCATGATGCCAAATTCGTAGAGCATGGCAGATTTGAAAAGCAAGATCTCTTCGGGTGTAAGGATATTTCCACTGCGTATTTTGACAAAGATGGCTTTGATCTGATGGTCTGAATAGTCTGCAGCGTAGATGGTATCCAATCCATGGTCAGAAAGCCGACATCCGTTTTCATGAAAAAAGAGGTGTCTGGCATCAATGGTCTGGAGGAATTCATCAAATGTGGAAATAGTCCGGTCTGCAGCGGCTTCTAGCTTGCCAACGTAGCTGTTGAAATTCTCTGGATTCTCAACCATCATTGCCGCGTCCGGTCTCCATGCGGGCAACACCTGAACATCGAAACCACTTGTTTTGATGGCTGTATGGTATTCCAAAGTATCCACAGGATCATCGGTTGTGCAAATGGTGTGTACATTGGCCTTTTTGATGATGCCGCGACAGGAATAGCCCGCTGAATTGAGTTGTTCGTTGCAATTATCCCATATCCTCCTGGCACTCTCCGGATTGAGTAATTCCTTAATGCCAAAGGGTTTGCGTAACTCCAGGTGTGTCCAATGATAGAGCGGATTTCTGAGTGTATAGGGTACAGTTGCAGCCCATTTTTCAAATTTTTCCCAGTCGGTGGCATTTCCCGTGCAAAAACGCTCATCCACCCCATTGGTTCGCATGGCTCTCCATTTGTAGTGATCGCCATTTAACCAGATTCGGGTCATGTTATCAAAGCGGATGTCTTCTGCAATCTCTTTTGGCGAGATGTGGCAATGGTAATCGAAGATTGGCATTTTTGCCGCATGGTCATGGTAAAGTTCTCTGGCAGTATTGGTCTGCAGCAGAAAATCATCGTCCATAAATGGTTTCATAAATTCTTCAGGAATGAAAGTTGGTAATGAATGAAGCCTAACGCTGGGGAAAGACTCCAATGAGTATAAAATCAAAGATAGATCAGATGTGGAACAGCCTTTTCAAATGTCTCTCGAAAAGGTTCTCTTCTACACAGGCACCCACCGTCTTTTGGTTGGTTTTCAGCAGATCTGTATAATGTGTCCCCATTTCAGAAGCAATTTTGTAACCCACATGAATGAGCTGTCTAAGATTGGGATTGTAATCCGGATGACCCGGTATGTGCCGAAGGGTATTGGCAAATTTTTCGCCACTCCAACTGTTTACCTCTTCTGCATCGGGAAGTTTTGTCCCATCAATGTCTATCACATCGGCATACGGCGCACACAATTCCTGCTGCCTTGAAAGGGCTTGAATGTAAATCGATTTTGCTGCAGCGAGGGCATCACCACCTGAAAGGGCAAGTCCAATGACCTCTTCCAACCAGGTAGTCCCGGCTGTCTTCACATGAATTCCTTTATCAAATTGGGCCAGAATTCTTTGGATTTCCGGATAAATGGAAAATTTGTCGGAGCCGGAATGAACGCTTAGTTTGAGGCTCACGGGCAACCCAAATTCCCGGATGGCAAAATCGATCACATGGATGTCTTCTTCAAACTCCCGGGCAAAGGCGGCAACGTCGCCCACATAATCCACTCCCTTGTTGAAACGTCCGGTAAACTTGGGCGCGATGGTTTGGGCTGGAATATGTTCGTTGGCAATCATTTTCAAGATGAAGAACATTTCAACGGGAGATTGTGGGGACTCCACTTCATCCATAGAAATTTCGGTCACAAAATCATCGTTTCCTTTTTCCGATACAATATGTCTGTAAATCAACCCGGCTTCCCTGATAGCCGCCAGAAATTTTCCGGCAATTTTTGTTAACAGTGCTTCATCAACTTCGAACGGATGAGCAATGCCTGGAATCTGAAGCGCCCCCAGATAAGCTTGACAGGATGATAAAAACGCGGTGGTCTCAGTCTCTCCGGATGCCGACCCAATTTTGGAGGCCACGTCGATGGTAAAGAAATCAGATGTGGCAAGGAAGTTCTGAACATTGCCAAGATTGATGTGATCGGCATCGACACAATAGTCTCCCCGATAACCCAGTTCGGCTACGGCACTGTCGGCTTCCTTCCGGGTATCTGCCGGGTGGGAATGTACATACATGTGTTCACGGTTGGATTTGTTCCAGACCGGAGTTACTTCGATCCCGGCTGCTTGAGCCTTCATCAATGCCCTGAGCTGGGCTACTCCCTGGTGAGCAAATCTGTCACCAATTCCAAAACTGTATTTACCTATTTTTTTCATGATTTTAGATTTTCCGTGTTCGTTCACGAAAATAAAAATTTTTTTGATAGAATGGTTTGCCGGGCATTAATTTAATACAATTCTATGAAAGGCAAGAGCGGTTTTAACGAAAAAATGAATTTTGGCTATAGTGGAAGGAAGAGGTTCCCTTTGACGATTTCTACGATAGAAGATAAGAGCAGACCCAAGGGTTAATCCGGAAACAAAAGACTCTCATGTAAGCATCACCGGGAAAGGACATTGCGAAGTGTATTTGAACTGAAGGTGCCATGCAATTTGCGATCCAAGATAACCTTAGCCTGACTGAATCGAATGATGACATAGGGTGGTGTCCCGTCCAAAAGTCGCTGAAATGCTGATGCCTTTCGGATCTTGACTCATTGATCAATT
>JAJTBP010000339.1 GCA_021286825.1 Marinilabiliales bacterium
GCTCCCTGATTCATCGGGACAGCATATGGTCGGCACCGCATTTTACGGGGGCTACCATCTCCCAATTCCTCTATGTGGCAGCTCAGGCAGGCATTTTCTCCTTTTTCATCAATTACATGGTGGAGGAGGTGCCGGCAATCGGAGAGAGTTTGAAATCCAGCTGGCTGATTGGCGGTGATACCGGCTCGATCCTCAGAAATGGAGCCTACTTTCTGACGGAGAAGGGTGCCACCTCCCTGATGTCCTGGATGGCCTTCCCGCTCTTCCTGCTTGGAAGGTTTACGGGGTCGTTTATCCTCCGGGTAACAAAGGCACACAACATGTTGGGTCTCTATTCCTTCATCAATGTGATCCTGATGTTTGTGATTGTGGCCAAAATGGGATGGATATCGGTAGCTGCGGTCTTCCTGAGCTTCTTCTTCATGTCGATCATGTTTCCCACCATCTTCTCCCTCGGGATCTTTGGTCTGGGCGAGAAATCAAAGATGGCCTCCTCTTTTATCGTCATGGCCATCATGGGCGGAGCAGTCTTACCCAAGGTCATGGGAGCCATCGGCGATGCAGACGGCATGTCTGCAGGTTATGTCGTTCCGGCAGTCTGCTTTCTGGTGATCGGTCTGTACGGATTCTTCTGGACCAAGCTGAGTGGTTCAGAGGGGTTGAAGTCTGTAAAGATCGGATCCGGACATTGATACATTCCCTTCGAATGAACTGATACTCCATGTGTAGCCATTCAAATTCCTTCATAAAATGATTCAAACTTCTACGGGACCAGCCTATCGTCGATACTGTAAGACGCTCTCCCTCAAAGATGATCCGCAGTTGATCCATGACTACAAAAAGGTGCATGAAGCTGCCCACATCTGGCCGGAAATTCCTGCCGGGATGAAGCAGGTGGGCATTCTCCGGATGGAAATATACCTATTGGGGACACGCCTCTTCATGATCATGGATACCGTACCGGATTTCGATCATGACATCGCCATGGCTACCCTGGCCACGTTGCCAAGGCAGCAGGAGTGGGAGGCATACGTGTCCAGATTTCAGCAGACATCGGCCGAGGCAACAGCCGACGAAAAATGGCAGCTGATGGAACAAATCTTTCAGGTGGAGCTGTCCGAATGAAAAACACCAGAGCCATTGCCGGTCCTTATCCTCCTTTTGGGAAAAGCGGTCTTTCTGTTCCGCCCATCGTTTATGGCACCAGTTACCTGGGAAACCTCTACCGTGAGATGGAACCAGAGGTGAAGCAGGAGATCATGGAGCAATGGTTCAGGTCGGAGATTTCCCTTCCCATGATTGACAGCGCCGGGAAATATGGAGCCGGACTTGCCTTGGAAGTGATCGGCAACGGCCTTCGAAAAATGGGTGTGGACAATGATAGGATCCTCATCAGCAATAAACTGGGCTGGTATCGGGTGCCGATGCGGTCCAAAGGATCAGTTATCAGGGGATCCTTGACTGCTGGGAACAGGGCTGTGAACTGTTGGGCGGATCTTACCGGCCTCAGTTGGTATCGGTTCATGATCCCGATGAATATCTGGCTATCGCCGGATCGGAATCAGAACGGGGTCAGCTCCTGCAGGACATTCTGGAAGCCTATCGTGCACTCTTTGAACTAAAGGAAAAAGGTGTAGTCAAGGCTGTCGGAATCGGAGCAAAGGATTGGCGGGTCATCGAAGCGTTGTATGAGCGGGTTCCCTTCGATTGGGTGATGTTTGCCAACAAAATGACCTTGTTCCATCATCCTCCTGAAATTGTACACTTCATCGAACGGTTGGGAAGAGATGGAGTCGGCATCATCAATTCGGCCATTTTCAATGCCGGTTTTCTGACGGGTGGAGCCTATTTCGATTACCGCAGGATTGATCCGGATCTGCCTGCCGACCAGGAATTGTTGAATTGGCGGCAAAGGTTTTTCAATAGCTGTGAGAGACATCGGTTGCAACCAGGAGATGTATGTTTGCAATTTGCCCTGATGATGCCACAAATCCATGCCGTAGCTCTGAATCCGGGCAAACCGTCACGCTTCGAAAGAAATGCGAAAATATTGTCTGATCCATTACCGGATCAGTTTTGGAAGGAACTGAAAGCGGAAGGCATCATTGGTGCCCATTTTGATTACATTCCTTAATCTATTGGATGAAAAGGACGCTCATCACCCTGATTCTTTTCAGCATGGCCGCTTTCATTGCGGCCAAGGGCCAGTCATTGCCGGAGCCCAGGATGATGTTCGGTGACACGGTGCGGCTGGGCATTCCCTTTTCAAAAGACCCGCATGTGATCCGCTTCAGGGGGCAGTTCATCCTCTATTATTCCATTCCACCCTATGTCGATTCTGGAGGTGCTTCACAGGGTTGGGGCATCGGCATTGCCACTGGCAAAGATCTCATCCACTGGACACGAATCGGCGAAGTAAATGATGACCCCTCCGCCACCTATGAAGCGAAGGGACGCTGTGCTCCCTGCGCACTTGTGGTGAAAGGGAAGGTCCACCTGTTTTATCAGACCTATGGAAATCAACGCAAGGATGCCATCTGTCATGCATGGTCGGATGATGGCATCCATTTTACCAGAGATGGTTCGAATCCAATTTTCCATCCGGACGGCACCTGGAATTGCGGCAGGGCCATCGATGCCGAGGTGATACGGTTTAAAGGCCATTACCTCCTGTATTACGCTACGCGGGATCCGGGATACAAAATTCAGATGCTCGGAGTGGCCATTGCCCCAGGCCATACCAATTTCAGCCGGGGATCCTGGCGAAATCTTTCTGTGGAGGCACCCATGTTACGACCGGAACTTCCCTGGGAAAAAGATTGCCTGGAAGGACCTTCCGTCATCCGAAAGCATGGGAAACTGATCCTTTTCTATGGAGGGGCCTACAACAATGCCCCGCAGCAGCTGGGAGCTGCGATCAGCAGTGATGGCATCCACTGGAAACGATTATCCGGAGATCCCTTTCTGCCCAACGGCAAACCAGACGAATGGAATGCCAGTGAATCAGGGCATCCCCATATCTTTGCCAATCCGGTTGGACCGGATCGTCTCTTTTACCAGGGAAACAACACCCAGGGTAAGAACTGGTATCTCTCGAATGTCCTCATCAAATGGAAGAGGGGAGTCCCCGTCATTGCACCATGATCATCGATGCACACCATCATTTTTGGCATTATGAACCGGTCGAATATGACTGGATCGATGACTCCCTGCACTTGATCCGCAAGGATTTCCTGCCGGGGAAACTGGAACGAACCCTGCATGCCTCGGGTGTGGACGGGGTCTTGTCGGTTCAGGCGAG
>JAJTBP010000018.1 GCA_021286825.1 Marinilabiliales bacterium
CTTTTAATGGCCAGAATGAAGATCTAGCCACATCTCTCCGCAGTGAAGCCCACAACCTGGAAAGCCAGATTCAATTGGTCCATCCACTGATGGAGCAAAGTATTTCCTCCAAAGAAGAAGGGAATGCAAGTCAGGGAGAAGCCATCCATGCCTTGGTTCAGCGTGCGAAAAGGGACCAGCAAATGGCCAACGACATTGAACGTTGTCTTGCGAAAGAAGGAAACACAACCCTTTTGCTTGCGGAAGGAAAATTGTGGGAAACAAGGGCAAGAGACTTCTACCTGTCAGATCATGCGGAATCAACCCTACAAATCAAACGTGAAATGGTCAAGGGAGAAACAGAGTCCATTTCCATTGACATGACAAATGTGCTTGGACGCACCATTTACGCGCAAATCTCAACCGATTCGATTCCTGCCGGCATCCATCTTTCCTTGCATCAATCTGTTCCAACAGCAGATGCTACCGGGCAACTCTCCTGGGACGCACTTCCGGAACTGGGTGAAAGTGCCACAACACAAATTGGCCCAAATTCCACGCAGGAATTGTTCCTAAAACTGAATTGCAGCGCGGAGGTCAAACCAGGGCATTACCACTTTCCGATTCTGATAAGGGCACTCAATGGCAACAAGGTCCAGACTTCAGCAGGAAGTCCCAAAAACGTACCACTCCCGGCAAGCAGTGTCATGATTGACCTGGATCTGTATGATTTTGACATGGCATCCAAAGGAGCCATCAGATTGTGCGCCTGGGGATCTTATGACAAAGCCTCCATACAGGATCTCCTGGATCATGGGAATACGGTATTTGTTTTGCCCCACGGTAAAACATCGAAGGATCATTTGACGACCGATTTTTCTGAGATGGACAAGGTTTTGGATAGCGTGCTTGGGCAGGATGTATTTATCCTTCTTTCCGGGCTGCCCAATGTCCTTACTGAGGAGGATTTGGGTAAAGACCGTCCGGAGTTCAATGCCTACCTGGACCGTTTGTTATCCCATTTGGCAACAAAGGGGATCGACAAGAGCCACTTTGCCATGTACCCGTACGACGAACCCGGAGGTGCAGGATGGACGATTGTGAATAAGTTGGTTCTCTTTGGAAAGATGACAAAAGCCAAAGACCCTGATTTGCTGATCTATATGGATGGAGGGGGCGAAGCTCCCATGTTTCAGGCAATGGCACCCTACCTGGACATTTGGTGTGTCGGCTACAATGCCTTGCCCGAACAAAGTGCTGCCATGGAGGTGATCAGAAAGGACAAGGGAAGCAGACTTTGGTCCTATGACTGTTCCTATTCCTATGCCCGACCCATGGGGCCAAACATCAAAAACATCAACATAATAGGCCAATTCCGAATGTCTGCCTTGGCAGCCTATCGATGGCATGCAAACGGAATCGGGTACTGGTCGTACAACCTTGGAGACGATATTTGGGGCAGAACCATGATGGAATACCCGTTGGTTTATAAAGGACATTCAAAACCTGTAGATTCCAGAAGGTGGGAAGCTGTAAGAGAAGGCACCGAAGATTTCCGAATCCTGGTCGCACTAAAGGATCTGTTGGGAAGGCTATCGTCAGAGAAAAAGAAGATATTGCAGAACCGGATCGACGAGTTGGAAACCTCCATCAACCATTGGATCGATCAAAGTGATGGGGAGATGAAACTTGGCCTCAGCCGGAAAGTTCTGGATGTCACCAACAGTGAAGAGACTGTCCATCGAATAAGAAAAGAGCTGATGGATTGTGTCCGTCTCGCCATTTCACTTCGCTAACACCGGGCATATATTGGGAAGAGCACGAATCAAAAAATATTGAACTACCCATTCGAAAAGTGATAAAACAGAAAGATTAATGTAAATTTGAGAAAAATTTACACACAATGAACGCGATAGACTGGAAGAACCTTGGGTTCGGATACAGCAAAACAGATTACAATGTCCGTTCCTGGTTTCGAAACGGGGAATGGTCCGAATTGGAGATCAGTGACTCAGAAATACTACCCCTTCACATGGCTGCCACATGTCTTCATTATGGACAGGAAGCTTTTGAAGGATTAAAGGCATTTCGTGGCCAGGATGGCAAAATCAGGGTATTTCGTATGGAAGAGAATGCCTTGCGCATGCAAAGATCATCGGAAGGCCTGATGATGGCAGAATTTCCTGTGGACAAATTCAAGGAAGCCGTCAGGAAAGCCATCAAACTTAATGAGCGCTTCGTTCCACCCTATGAATCCGGAGCCTCTCTCTACATTCGTCCGCTCCTGATTGGTACAGGTGCCCAAATTGGAGTCAAACCTGCCGATGAGTATCTCTTCATGATCTTTGTGATGCCAGTGGGTCCCTATTTCAAAGAAGGATTCAAACCGACAGATCTTGTCATTTACAGAGAATATGACCGTGCGGCTCCCCTGGGAACTGGTAAAATCAAAGTTGGAGGAAACTATGCAGCCAGTTTGGTTTCTGGCCATCGGGCGCACGCAAACGGATTTTCTGCTGTTCTCTATTTGGATGCCAGAGAAAAGAAATACATCGATGAATGCGGTCCTGCAAATTTCTTTGCCATCAGCAAGAACCGATACATCACACCCAAATCGAGTTCTATCCTGCCCTCTATTACAAATATGAGTCTCCGGCAATTGGCCGCTGATATGGGCATGATTGTAGAAGAGCGTCCGATTCTGGCAGAGGAACTTGCTGACTTCGAAGAGGTGGGTGCTTGCGGTACTGCAGCGGTCATCTCGCCAATCAAAAGAGTTTATGATGCCGACTTGGACAAGGAATATCTTTATGGCAAGGAACCCGGTAAAATCAGCGTTCAACTGTATGAAAAACTGAGGGGAATCCAGTACGGAAAGGAACCTGATCCCTATGGCTGGACGGAGATCATCGAGTAAAAAGAAGAAGTCGTCTCATCACTTGACGGAGATCATCGAGCATAAAAAAGGAGGGTATTTTTGATACCCTCCTTTTTTTTCATCCAATAATTTATCGGGAACAATCTCCAGCCTGAATCTGGGACCAGGAAGGAGAAAACTTATTCAGATTGATGTAGGCCAATCCAGTAAGTTTCAAGGCTTTGATGGCACAATAGCCAGACAATTTGGGATTGTAGTAGATGTCTAAGGTGCTCCTTGCATTCTTCAGGTTGTCCAATCCGTCAAGAGAGGAAAGGGACTCATTCTCGACAATCTCGATTTTACCCTTGATAACTTTGACTTTGCTAAAACCATTGAAATTGATGAGCCCAGCATTATCTTGGACAGCAAAGCCACCTCCGATGCTATCCAGCGAATTGAATCCCTGAATTCCGGAAAGACTATTGCATTCCGCGATTCTTACATCCTTGGTGATATACTTTACATTGTTCAATCCATCAAAAGATTTCAACGACTGTAACTTGCTAAACTCTGCAACGCCGCGGATCGTATCGATTTTACCCAGGCCACTCAGACTTTCAAGACTCGTACATGAAACAATGCTGATGCCTTTTCTCAGGCAAGGGATGTTGTTAAGGCCCTGCAGGTTTGTGATTTTATTGCAATCAAAAAGTGAAATTCCGGTAATGGTATCATTGACTGGGATCAAATTCGCCAGGGAACTCAATTGTGGCAAGGAAGTAAGTGTAATCTCACCCTTGATTTCGGTCAAATTGGCGAGTCCGGTTAAACCCTGAAAATTGGGATTGCCTTCGATAATCAAGTCTCCCCCGATGGAGGTAAGGGCAGTCAGTCCAATCAATGAGGTCAAATTGGTATTTTGACGGATGGTGATGGTCCCCAGCGTGGTGGTCATGTTGTGCAAACCTGAAAATGATTCAAGCAAAGGATTATCATTGGCTGTGATACCGGTGACCTGAAGTACCTGCTCAAGTCCTGCAAAATTTTTGAACTTTGGGTTCTTATCAACGATCACAGAACTGGTAATGGTATCCAGGGAAGACAAGCCAGTGAAGGAAATCAACTCAGGACAACTGGATATCTGAAGGTTTCCCTGAACACTTCTGAGGGTTGACAAAAAAGAAAGATTTTTGTTGGGAATTTTGTAAAGCAAAACGTTGCCAGTGATCCGTTTCAAGTTGACAAAATATTTGCTGTAATCAATCGCCTCACTTGTCGCAAGCGTCAGATTTCCACCGATGGTAGTGTATTTGCCATCAAGAAAGCGCTGCATGGCTGTATCGTTCCCGGAAGAATAGATGCTGATGCTGCCGCTAAAAACATTCGGGTCTGTGGAAGTTGTTGAGTCGGAAGATGATGAGCTCTTTTTGCAAGAACCCAAAAAATAGGTCACGACAATCGCAAAAGCGATGAATAGTAATCTGTTGTTTCTCATCAAACTATAATTTCAAAAAATTCAGGGGGTAACCCCAAAGGCAGTGACAAAGAAAATAAATTTTGACTAGATATGATTACATAACTCAGTCAATAAGACAATAAAATAAGGAGATTTAACTATTGAGACAATGCAAGCATTCTTCTGATGGGAAGTGCAGCCCTTTCCATCAACTCCTCACTTAAGATCAGTTCCGGCTGTTCATGGAGTAGCGCCAGGTAGATCTTTTTGATGGTATTGAGTTTCATAAAACTACAATCATTGCAACCACAGGTAGAATCGAGTGAGGGGGCTGGAAGAAATAGCTTCCCCGGACATTTACGTTTCATCTGGTGAAGGATGCCACTTTCAGTTGCCACAATAAAGGCTTGTGCAGGATCTTGGCCCACGTGTTCCAGAAGTGCCGTAGTCGAACCGATGAAATCAGCGATCAGCAGGATGGGTCGTTCACATTCCGGATGGGCAATCAACTTTGCTTCCGGATGATCCGCCTTAAGCGCTAGTATTTTTTCGAGTGAATATTTCTCATGGACCATGCAGGCGCCATCCCAAAGTACCATATCCCTGCCAGTGACAGAATTCAGGTAATTCCCCAGATTCTTATCCGGAGCAAAAATCAGCTTCTGCTCCTTTGGCATGGAATCCACAATCTTCCTGGCATTGGAGGAGGTAACGATGACATCGGACAGTGCCTTTACTTCCGCTGAGCAATTGATGTAGGAGATTACCTTGTGATCGGGATGATTCCTTACAAATTCTGCAAATTGATCACCAGGGGCAGCATCTGCCAGTGAACATCCGGCTTTCAGGTCAGGAACCAGCACTTTTTTTCCGGGATTAAGGATCTTAGCTGTCTCAGCCATAAAATGAACACCCGCAAAGAGGATGATATCCGCTTTGGTTCCGGCTGCTTTTTGAGCCAGTGCCAATGAGTCACCAAGAAAATCGGAAAGATCCTGAAGGTCAGAAGAGAGGTAATAGTGACCGAGGATCACTGCGTTCTTCTCCTGCTTCAACCGGTTGATCTCGGCTATCAAATTCAGGTCCTCATCAACCGGAAGGTCAACAAAACCACAGGAAGCTATCAATTTGTGTATAGAATCGGCCATGGAAAGGAATGGAATAATTAATGGCGCAAAGGTAAATATTTACGCAACATCCCACGATAAGGGAAGGTTTGCCGCCGATTTGGCCTTTTAGAACCGGGAAATCCTGAACTTATGTCTGAATAATTGGAAGAGCTATCAAAAGAGGAAAGGATCCGGACATTCCAGAAAAGTTCAAACGGATACAAAAAATGGTTGTTTGGGCTGTAGTTGATTAAGTCATAAAAAACTTATGTGAAACTGGCATTAGTGTTACTCGGATACTATGTAAAATGAGGAGTCAAATAGTTAATAAGTGCCAAATAATGTTAATAAATTTTCCCGCCAACTAACAAACATCATTGTCTTATTTTGCTGGCTATTGTTATATTTGATAACCTAATTTTCGTCATTTGTCTGGAAATTAAATGATTGATCTTCAGTAATCAGTAAAATTGAGATCCAGATCATTTAATATCGGAAAGAAATAGTTTGTAGAAAATGCTCAGAATGTGAAACCAAAACTATCATTAATGAAAAACAGCTTTTTAAAGTTATGTCTGACACTCATACTCTTCGCCGGTATGATGGCAAGCAGTATGGCACAGGTCACTACCTCTGGAATGAGTGGTAGGGTATCGGGAAACAATGAACCCCTTCCCGGAGCTACTGTATTCGCCGTACACGTACCATCCGGAACGCAGTATGGTACGGTTACCAATGCTGATGGTCGGTTCAATTTGCAAGGTATGCGTACAGGTGGTCCCTACAAGGTTGAAGTATCCTTTGTGGGTTACAACAAGGCAACGTTTACAGAAATCAATCTCTCTCTTGGTGAGACCTTTGCATTGAATGTAAACCTGAAGGACAACACACAACAGGTATCTGAGGTGGTGGTTGTAGGAGCCAAACCGTCTGTATTCTCAACAGAAAAGACCGGTGCTTCTTCCAACATTACCTCCCGTGCAATGGAGATGATTCCAACCATGAACCGCAGTTTGGGTGATTACACCAAGCTCTCTACATTTTCTACGGGTAGTGGTTCTTATGTTGGCCGTGAGTCCTATACAACCAACGTAACGGTAGACGGTGCCAACTTCAACAACAACTTTGGTCTTTCCTCCGGCAGTATGCCTGGAGTTTCCGGTGAACCCATTTCCATGGATGCCATCGAAGAAATTCAGGTAGCTGTTGCTCCCTACGATGTCCGTCAATCCAACTTTACCGGTGCAGGCATCAATGCCGTAACCAAGAGCGGTACAAATACCGTAAAAGGTTCAGCCTATTCATTCTATCGTGATCAGAGCTTCAACGGGGATAAGGTTCGTGACACCAAGCTGACCGTTACCAATTCCTCCAAAAAAGTCTTTGGTTTCAATGCCGGTGGCCCGATCATCAAGGACAAACTCTTCTTCTTTGTCAGCGGTGAAACGGAAAATTCCCTAACTCCCGGAAATACATTGATGGCAGCCGGTTCGGGCCGTGACCCCAATGATCCGAATGTAAGTTCTTATGTACAGGGAGCCGACCTTCAGGCCTTCTCTGACTTCCTCAAGAACAAGCTTAACTACGAGACCGGTCCTTATGAAAACTGGGGTGGAGACACCGAAAAGAACGACAAACTTTTGGGTAAGATCGACTGGAACATCAATCAAAACAACAAATTGAGTGTTCGTTACAACTACTCCAAAAGCTCAAACGTATCCCGTCCAAGCTCCAGTGGTGATGCTTCACCAAGTATTACCGGTGGTCGTCATGCCCGTCTCGGCGGTATGTCTTTCAAGAATTCTCAGTATTACAACACCAGCACCATGCAATCGGTCACTGCTGAATTGAACAGCCGCTTTGGACAGATGCAGAACAAATTGCTGATTGCCTATACGAAGTACAATCAACCGCGTTCCTCAGACAGTCAAACCTTCCCATTCATCGACATCATGTCTGGTGACATCACAAAAGGCAATGTTTACATGTCTGCAGGTTATGAACTCTTCTCCTGGATGAACAATGTCGACAACAACACCCTCATCCTCACGGACAATGCCACCCTTACGCTCGACAAACACACGTTGACTTTCGGTGCTTCCTACGAAAACCAGTATTTTGCCAACAGCTATCTCCGTCAGGGATCCGGATATTACAGGTTCAAAAACCTGCAATCATTTGAGAACTACATCAACGGCGTGGGTGTCAATACAGATGGGACAAACAAAGCCTGGAATTCAGACTATGATCCGATCAACTTCGCCTATACTTATCCGATCAATGGTTACAAGGATCCGGCAGCCAAACTTTCATTCGGTCAGCTTTCAGCTTACGGCCAGGATGAATTCAACGTGCTGACGAACCTCAAGCTCACCGCTGGTCTCCGCCTTGACCTGCCGATGTACCTGAGCGGTGCAGTAGACAACCCGGGACTGGTTGGTCAACGTTTCAAACAGAACGAAACAGTAGACCTTTCCACCTGGCCGAAAGTCAAATTGCTGTGGTCTCCACGTCTTGGATTTACCTGGGATGTCAAGAACGACAAATCTCTGAAAGTTCGTGGAGGTACCGGTATCTTTACAGGTCGTATCCCGTTTGTATGGTTTACCAATCAACCTACCAACAGTGGTATGTTGCAGTACCAGCTTGTCATCAACCAGAGTGGTGGTGCCGCAAGTCAGGCACAATTGGCAAGAATTCCGTTTGAAGCCGATGCATCCAAATTGCTCCAGAACAGTGCCATCGCTGACATCTTCCCACAGAAGAATGTCGTAGGTGGAAAGATTGCTGCCATTGACAAAAACTTCAAACTTCCCCAGGTCTGGAGAACCAGCATTGGTGTGGACATCAAGCTTCCGCTCAACATGCAGTTGACCATGGATGCTATCTACACAAAAGATATCAATTCCATCTATTTCCAGAACATCAACATGAACAATGCTGCTTCTACCATTATCGAAGGCCCAAACACCCGTCCTTACTGGTCAAACAGCACCAATGCCGACAAGTACTACAACAAGACTTTCCAGAATGTCGTCATCATGCGCAACACCTCCAAGGGTGATGGCATGACTCTTTCTGCACAATTGGATCTTCCAAAATACCATGGTTTCAGTGGTATGGTAGGCTATTCACGTAACATGGGCCATGAGGTTACCGGCAAAACTGGTTCCGACCCGTTCTCCGCATGGCAATACCGTATCATCAAGAATTCAAGCAACGATGAAGAGACTGGTTTAACCGCCAACAATACCCCCCATCGTGTGGTTGCTGAATTGAACTATACCGTTGAGTATGCCAAGTATTTTGCCACAACCTTCTCCGTATTCTATTCCGGATATCAAGGTGGTGCCTATTCTTACCTCTACAACGGCGATATGAACAAGGATGGTACTTCCACACATGAGTTGATGTACATCCCCAAGAGCCAGAGTGAATTGTTGTGGGCTTCACAGGCTGATGCTGATGCCTATTTCGCCTATGCAAAACAGGATCCTTATCTTTCCAAACATGCCGGCGAATATGCTGAGCGTTTTGCAGCTTACCTTCCCTGGAACAAGCGAATTGATGTTCGTTTGATGCAGGATTTCAAACTCAAGGTAGGTAAGAGCAGCAACAAGATTCAGTTGACAGTTGACGTTGTCAACTTCGCCAACCTGCTGAATTCCAGCTGGGGTCTCAACAAGAGCTACATTACCAACTCTCCTCTTACTGTCGTTGGAAAAGATGCTGCCACCGGTATGCTGAAAGTTTCCATGCAGAAAGTGGGCGGTGCCTATCCGACCACCAGCTTCCAGGATCCGACTTCGGTTTCCGGAACCTACGGTATCCAGTTAGGTGTTCGCTACGTTTTCAACTAACTCGTATCGATTCCATAGAGAGAGGGTGCCACAAGCACCCTCTTTTTTTGCCCAATTATTTCTAAATTTGCACTCTCAAAATACCCATTAATGGCTCAAAAACCCTCAATTCCCAAAGGAACCCGAGATTTCTCTCCCGTGGAGATGGCACGGAGAAACCACATTTTTGACACAATCAAATCCATTTTCAGGTTATACGGCTTTCAGCAAATCGAAACACCTGCCATGGAAAACCTGTCCACGCTTACAGGTAAATATGGGGAAGAGGGAGACAAGCTGCTTTTTAAAATCCTGAATTCCGGCGATTATCTGGCCAAAGCCAATGAAAAGGATCTGTTGGAAAAGAACAGTCTTCGCACCACATTCCAGATTTCAGAAAAGGGGTTGCGATATGACCTGACGGTTCCCTTCGCCCGATATGTAGTCCAATATCAAAACGATCTGACCTTCCCTTTCAAGCGGTTTCAGATTCAACCGGTTTGGAGAGCAGACAGGCCGCAAAAGGGGCGATACAGGGAGTTTTACCAATGTGATGCGGATATCATCGGATCGGATTCCCTACTCAATGAATTCGAACTGATCCAAATGGTTGATGCGATCTACCGCGAATTGGGAATTCGGGTTGTAATCAAAATCAACAATAGAAAAATTCTTGCCGGCATTGCTGAAATCGTTGGTGCTGCGGATAAAATAACCGATATCACGGTTGCGATCGATAAACTCGACAAGATCGGTCTCGAAAAAGTCAATGAAGAACTGATGGAAAAAGGGATCGGTGAAGCGGCCATTGCCAAACTTCAGCCCATCCTTTTGCTGGCAGGAAACAATGCCGAAAAACTGGATAAAATCGAAGAGGTCATCAGACAATCGGACACCGGATTAAAAGGGATCGCCGAAATGAGGAACCTTTTTGGATATCTGGAGATCTTATCCGTCAGAACCGAGATTGAACTGGACCTCACCCTGGCACGCGGGCTAAATTACTATACCGGGGCAATCTTTGAGGTCAAGGCAAAAGATGTTCAGATTGGATCCATCACTGGCGGTGGAAGGTACGATGACCTGACCGGTGTATTTGGATTGCCGGGTATCTCCGGCGTTGGCATCTCTTTTGGAGCGGACCGTATCTATGATGTCATGGATCAGTTAAAGCTGTTCCCCGAATCAGAAACCCGATCCACCCAGGTCATGTTTGCAAATTTCGGAACTGATGAGGTTAATTTTGTCCTTCCGATAGCCAATGATTTGAGAAGCAAAGGCATCTCCGCAGAGATCTATCCATCTGCAGATAAAATGAAAAAACAGCTGAACTATGCCGATAAAAAAGGGATTGGATACGTTGTCCTGGCAGGAGAGACCGAAATTCAGGAAAGATCAGTAACCATCAAAAACATGAAAACCGGAGAACAGTTGAAAGTTCCCGCGGATGGTGTGGACACCTTTCTGAACCATGCATAAAAAAAGGCCTCCCGGCCTTTTTTTTATTTATTATCCTTGTCTCCATCCTTTTTGCGGAATTCCTGCATCAGGTAGGATCTGAATTTCCGTTCCGAACGATACATCTTCACCACCTTTTCAGCAGAAAGAACGGTGAGGAACCGGGTATTGTACTCTTCGATAAGCCTGCTCTCCTTGAGGTGAAGTCCGACGATCTCAATGGATAGCTTCCTGTACTCCTCATCGGTCTTAAAGGCTTTGTTGTCGATGGATTCTTCAAGCTCCTTCCTGCGGTCCATCAATTTGTTTCTTTCTACCTCCAACTGGTTGTAGAGAGGCCAGAATTTCTCGCCTTCGGCGGAGGTAAGACCCACCTGTTCCGTAATGAAGGCCACCTTTTTGGTCTTGATCAATTCAAGCATCTTGGGATCCATTTGCCGTTGCTGTCCAAATAGCTGGATCAGGCAAAAGACCGAAAATATGGTAAGTGTTATCTTTCTTTTCATCTTTATTTTCCATTAACAATTTCAGAATCGGAGCAGTTGGAAGCAAGATAATCTGCCAGTGCCTCTTTTGGCATTTTAGAGGTATCAAACTCATCCATCTCATTCAGCGCAGCAAAAAACTGTCCATCGGATATCATGGTTGCATAGGTACTTGTCATGGAATCAGATGCATCATCTGCCATCCGACCCATCTTTACCTCTGTTGCTTCGTTGGAGGCAATGTTTTCCCTGATTGTAAATTGCCTGTAAACGGTCATAAGAATGGCCAGGCTTGCTGCGATTCCAATGAATGGACGCATGTAGTGCATCCTTTTCAACGCACCTTTTCCTTGCACCCCTTCGATGGGAGGCAACTTAAGCCTATCTTCAAAAGTGGCAAAATATCCTTCAGGCACTGTGAAACCCGTCTCTCTCTTTGGGAAACGATTTTCAAAATCTCTATTTAAATCTTTCGCTTTCATGACCTTCACGTTGTTATGACATCTATTCTGCCAAAAGGTTTAAAATAAATCCGTTATTCATTGTCAAAATAGGCCTCAATTTTTTTTACCGCATGATGGTAGGAGGCTTTCAGCGCTCCAACAGATGTCTGTAAAATTTCAGCCATTTCTTCATATTTCATCTCATCAAAATACTTCATATTGAAGACGATCCTTTGCTTTTCAGGAAGCTGCAAAACAGCCACTTGAAGCTTTCGCTGCAATTCATCCCCGGCAAAATGGGGGTCTGATTCAAATGTCTCTACAAGATAGTCAGAACCATTGTCTATTGAAAATGTATTTCGTCTTTTTTTCTGCTGAAGAAAACTAAGGGACTCATTGGTCGCAATGCGAAAAAGCCAGGTAAAAAGTGAGGAATCTTCCCTGAAGTTTCCAATATTCTTCCAGACCTTCACGAAGACGTTCTGTAACAGATCATCCGCATCTTCATGGTCGATCACGATTTTTCGAATATGCCAGTAAAGCCGCTGCTGATAGGCCTGCACCAACAAACGAAAGGCAGCTTCGCGCTTTTCGATGTCTTTGAGATCCATAATCAGTTGCTTGTCTTTATCGACCATAAATATTGAGACAAAGTTGAATCCATTTACGTCTGAGGTACAGACACAAAATCCCCTCCCCGATGGAATCGGATTATCGATTTTGACAAAGGTAACCAGACAAGGTTTAAAATCTTAACTTTGCAGAAAATTTTCAAGCTTTGTTGCGTGGCACTAAAATGCGGTATCGTCGGCTTGCCGAATGTGGGCAAATCCACTCTTTTCAATTGTCTCTCCAATGCGAAAGCACAGTCAGCCAATTTCCCCTTTTGTACGATTGATCCCAATCTGGGCGTAATTACAGTCCCGGACAAACGATTGATCCGGCTGGAAGAGATCGACAAACCTAAAAAGGTGGTTCCTACGACCATTGAAATCGTCGACATCGCCGGACTCGTCAAAGGTGCCAGCAAAGGTGAAGGATTGGGCAATCAGTTTCTGGCCAATATCCGGGAGGTGGATGCCATCATCCATGTTGTCCGTTGTTTTGAGAACGACAACATCATACATGTCGATGGTACAGTCGATCCGGTACGGGACAAGGAGGTCATCGACATCGAATTGCAGCTGAAAGATCTTGAAACCGTTGAAAACCGACTGGCCAAGTTGCAGAAGCAGGCAAAGGTCGGCAATGATCGGGTGGCCCAAAAAACAGTAGCCATTGCAGAACAATTGAGGGATGTCTTGATCACTGGAAAATCAGCCAGAACACTTCACCTATCCGAGGATGAAGAAGAATTGATCCATGACTTTTTCCTGCTCACGCGCAAACCGGTCGTTTACGTTTGCAATGTTGAAGAAGCATCGGCCGTCAATGGAAATCAGCATACCAAGAGATTCCGGGAAAGTGTTTCTGATGAAAATGCAGAGATTCTCGTGATTGCTGCTGCCACTGAAGCCGACATTGCCGAATTGGAGAGCTACGAGGAAAAACAGATGTTTCTGGAAGATCTTGGACTGGAGGAACCCGGTGTCAACAAACTTATCCATGCTGCTTACCGGTTGCTGAATCTTCTGACCTACTTCACGACCGGAGCCGATGAGAGTCGTGCCTGGACTTTTGTCAAGGGGACCAAGGCCCCCCAAGCTGCAGGTATCATCCATTCTGACTTTGAGAAGGGTTTTATCCGGGCTGAAGTGATCAAGTACAACGATTACGTCCAGTATGGTTCTGAAAGCGCCTGCCGGGATGCCGGAAAAATCGCCATCGAAGGAAAGGACTATGTCGTTCAGGATGGCGACATCATGCACTTCCGTTTCAATGTTTGATCGGTTCGGCCGGATTTACAATTTCACCCAAAGCGCTTTCCAGATCAGGATATCGAAAGAGAAATCCCGTTGCCATCAATCGTTCAGGCAACACGGACTGACCCTCGATCATCGATACAGCCGCTTGTCCATAAATGAGTTTTAAAGCCAAAGCAGGAACCGGTAACCAAGCAGGTCTTTTGCAGACATTTGCCAGAACCTTTGTAAAGTAGCGGTTGTCGACCGGATGGGGAGAGACCATGTTGAAAATTCCATGACAGTCCGTCCTTTCACTCAAATGGGCAATGGCTCGGCAAAAATCCTCCACGTGGATAAAAGAGAAGGGCTGGTCGCCCGAAGCCATAACGCCACCCAATCCGAACCTGAATAAAGGTAGTACTTTGTCCATCATACCTCCCCCTTTGCCAAGTACAATGCCTATTCGGGCGATGCAAACCCGGATATCCGACTCCAGCAGCGGATCCAATGCCTTTTCCCATTCCTGGCAAAGCTCCGATAAAAAGGTTCGGTCATAATCTGTGGAGTATTCTGTATGACGCCCAACATGATTGTAAATGCCAATCGCAGATGCTGAAATGAAACATTTAGGCCTAGCCTGAAGCGGTAGTTTCAACAGACATTCGACCAAAGTTTCAATTGGCTTTATCCGGCGCTCTCGCATTTCCCGCTTATTCTGAGTCGACCATCTTTTTATCACGGGAGAACCGGCAAGATTGATGACAACCTCGCAAGAATTGATTAATTTTGAAATCCGGTCTGTTCCAGCTTCCCAGTCTGAACGACGAATGACAACGATTTGATGGCCCAGGGAGGTGAGATGACTGTTTAATTTCCTGCCCAGGAAGCCGGTACCGCCAGAAAGAATGATTTTCATTGGATTTGACGACTGGTTTGGATGTTAAATTATTGAATATTTGCTGATGTCTGTACCAAAACAGAAAAGAACCAAAGCCACGGGAATAAAAAAATCCCTGAAGGACTATTTCCGTCCCAAAGGTGGTCAGCCAATATGGAAATTTATTCTCCTTTGGATCCTCAAGCTTGGACTCTTCGGACTCTTTTTGATGTCCTGTCTTTTTGTGCTTGTATACGCCGGAACCTTCGGAGAGTTACCTGATGCAGAGTCGCTGATCAAGATCAAGGAACCTGTTGCCTCAGAGGTGTTCTCGCAGGATGGCAAGGTGCTTGGCAGATATTACATTGAGAACCGCAGCAGTGTTTCGTTGAAAAGCATTGCCCCCAGTGCAGTCAATGCTTTGATTGCCACGGAAGATGTTCGCTTTTATGAGCACAGGGGTATTGATGAATGGGCTGTTCTTCGTGTCTTCATCAAGACCATCTTCATGGCCAATCCCAGTTCGGGAGGGGGATCTACCCTATCCCAGCAGATTGCCAAAAATGTTTTTGGTCGGGATAACTGGGGGCCGCTCACCCTGCCGGTCAGCAAAATCCGGGAATCTATCATCGCTTACCGACTGGAGAAACTTTATTCCAAAAACGACATTCTCAACCTTTACCTGAATACTGTTCCTTTCGGCGAAAACACATATGGGATCGGCACTGCCGCGGAACGTTATTTCAGCACGACACCGGCCAAGCTAACAGTACCGCAGGCCGCAACACTCATTGGTTTGTTGAAGGCCAACAATGCCTACAATCCGCGCATCAATCCTGAAAGGTCGTTGCAGAGACGAAATACGGTGATTCGTCAGATGCAGAAATACAACTACCTTACAGAGAAAGAGGCGGCAAGATATGTGCAGGAGCCGCTGGGTTTGAAATACAACTACCTGGTTTACAATACAGGTCCAGCCCCCTACTTCCGCGAGATGATCCGGCAGCAACTGGAGAAGTTTTGTGCAGAAAATCAAAAAGAAGATGGGACACCTTACAATTTGTATACGGATGGTCTCAAGATTTATACCACCATCGATTTCCGGATGCAGAAGTATGCTGAGGCAGCCATGCGCCAACAAATGAAAGAGTTACAGAAGACTTTCGATGGCGAATGGAAGAATGAAGCTCCATGGGGAAAAAACAATGAAATCGTCATTCGTGGCATGAAGCGATCCAACCGATATAAAAAATTGGTTGAAGCAGGAAAGAGTGACAAAGAGATAACGCAGATATTTAAAACTCCCGTCAACATCAAGCTTTTTGCCTGGGAAGGTGATCAGACACAAAGGATGAGTCCGTTGGATTCAGTGAAGGCCAGTCTCAGGCTGCTCCATTGTGGATTCCTGGCCATGGACCCCAGAAACGGAAAAGTAAAGGTCTGGATCGGCGGAAATGATTTCAGATACTTCCAATACGATCATGTGACCTCCGCACGCCAGGTTGGATCGGCTTTTAAACCCTTCATCTATGCTGCAGCACTTGAAAACGGGCTTCCGCCAGACAAGTATTATGCCAACCAACAGATTACCTACAGTGAATACAAAGACTGGACACCGGGGAATGCAGATGAGGAGTATGGCGGATATTATTCGTTGGAAGGAGCGCTATGCAAGTCAGTCAATACCGTGGCAGTTCAGGTCCTTTTGGAAACGGGTATTGATCAGACCGTACAGTTGGCAAAGAAAATGGGCATTGAAGCGGACATCCCACACTACCCCTCCATTGCTTTGGGAGCCGTTGAAGTACCGCTGATTCAATTGGTTAAAGCCTATTGCTGTTTTGCTTCGGATGGCCAAACGACGGAACCCAACTATCTGATACGCATCGAAGACAACAAAGGAAAGTTGTTGAAACGGTATTCAAGTGATTTTCAACCCGAGCAGGTGATGAGTCCTGAAAATGCACGGATCATGAACCATTTCTTACAGGCTGTTGCCGTGGAAGGTACCGGAGCTGCCATCAAAAACCGGTACAATCTGCCGGGTCCGTTTGCTTGTAAGACCGGTACGACACAAAACTTCGCCGATGGTTGGTTCATGGGCTACACCCCAACACTTGTAACCGGTTGTTGGGTTGGGGCAGAAGACCAATCGGTCCATTTCCGATCCCTGGCACATGGACAAGGTGCTTATATGGCACTTCCCATTACTGCGGGCTTCTTCAGAAGTTGTTACAGCGATCCGGCGTTTGCCGGAGATATCAACCAATCTTTCCCTGAACCCACGGCTGAAAATCTCGAACTCCTGAATACGCCCCATTTTGCGGAAGAGATCAAAGGCAACAAACCTGGTTTCTGGGACATCTTCAAAAGTGACAAAAAGAAACAGGAAGAGCTGAAGGAAAAAAGTATTGAGCAGGCCAAAACCAAATCTGGAGAGAAGGAAGAACCAGCATCCAAGGAGGAGAAACCCTCCATTTGGAAGAAAATCAAGGATGCGTTGAGCAATAAAAACTAGTCCGCTGCTACGATTCACCCTTGGAAGTCTACCCATAACAAGTCACTATGGCAATATTAAAGAAGCATCAGGATCCGATTGGTCAGGCAGTTTTGGACTATTTTCAAGGCATTCGGGATTTTAGCATCAAGGTAGAGACAGATATTGCCGAGGACGAAGAGCTCTCTCCTGCCTATTTTTTCAGAAAGTTTGAAGAAATGCCCATCCAGGAACAAATAGCCTTGAAACGATGCTGCGGAAAAGTTCTGGATGTTGGAGCTGGAGCCGGAGCACATTCCCTTTGGCTGCAAGAGAATGGATTGCAGGTTTGCGCACTCGACATCTCCCCACTTTCCTGCCAAACCATGCAGCTGAGAGGCATTCGACAGGTAGTTTGCAAGGATGTCTATGCGATTGATCAGGAGAAGTACGACACCATTTTACTGTTGATGAATGGAGCAGGAATTGCCCAGACTTTACCTGGCCTGAAGGTTCTGCTCCAACATTTGAAAGGTCTGCTGAATCCCGGCGGCAAAATATTGGCCGATTCATCAGACCTCCTGTACCTGTTTACAGATGAAAACGGAGAAGCCTGGATCGATATCGGATCGGACAGTTATTACGGCGAGATGGAATATCGTTTGAGTTACCGGAATGTTAAGGGGAAACGCTTCCCATGGCTGTTTGTAGATCCGGAAACCTTTACCAACTATGCAATGGAAATGGGATTCAGGGTGAAGGAAAGAATACTGGGCAACCACTTTGATTACCTGATTGAATTGATTCTGGACACAAAGTAAACCTTCCTTCAGATGAACAAATCGAAGCTAATCTGTGTTTGCAATGGTGTAACAGCCAAAGAGGTCCGGACAGTGATCCGAAAAGGAGCAAGAAACTTGTCGGAGGTACAGCAATTTACAAAAGCCTCACTCTCTTGCGGAAGATGTAGAGCAGAATTGACCCAATACACAGAAAAGATATTTTCAAATCAAAAGACTGATATTCAACAATATATTAGTTTTGAACCGGAGTAGACAAATTGTATGTTTCCATATTCTTAATTATTGGTGAGTGTTTCGGATTTTTTAACGAAATATTAAATTTATTGATAGTTTTGTTGCCGTTTCATTTACTTCAACCAACAAAAATACTTATTCAACATGGCAAAATTAAACCAAGATGCGCTGGACTACCACAGCAATGGAAAACCGGGAAAAATTTCGGTTGTTCCAACCAAACCTCATGCGACCCAGCGTGACTTAGGTCTGGCCTATTCACCCGGCGTTGCCAGTCCCTGTCTGGCGATTAAGGACAATCCGGATGACATTTACAAGTACACTGCAAAGGGGAACCTGGTTGCTGTTATCTCCAATGGAACCGCAGTTCTTGGACTCGGAAACATTGGTGCAGGTGCCGGCAAGCCGGTGATGGAAGGCAAAGGATTGTTATTCAAAATTTATGCCGACATCGATGTGTTTGATATTGAGCTGGATACTATGGACACCGAAAAATTCATCGATGCCGTGAAGATCATGGCACCGACTTTTGGTGGCATCAACCTGGAAGACATCAAGGCTCCGGAATGTTTTGAGATTGAGGAAAGACTAAAGAAAGAGTTGGACATTCCGATCATGCACGATGATCAGCATGGAACGGCCATCATCTCTTCCGCGGGATTGCTGAATGCCGTAGAACTTGCCGGCAAAAAGATCGGCGATGTCCGCATCGTCGTCAACGGAGCAGGGGCATCGGCAGTCTCCTGTACCAAGCTTTACATCGCCATGGGAGCCAAACGAGAGAATGTGCTGATGTGCGATAGCCGCGGTGTCTTGCACCACGAACGTACCGACCTGAACAGCTCAAAGATGGAGTTTGTTCGCAATACCCCTTTCCGCACCTTGAAGGATGCCATCGTGGGTGCAGATGTTTTCATCGGACTTTCCGTTGCCGGTGTTCTGACACAAGAAATGGTTCGTTCCATGGCACCGAATCCCATTGTTTTTGCCTTGGCCAATCCAGATCCGGAGATTCCCTATGAGGAAGCAAAAGCCTCTCGTCCCGACCTTATCTTCGCAACCGGTCGTTCCGATTATCCCAATCAGATCAACAATGTACTCGGATTCCCGTTCATCTTCCGCGGTGCTTTGGACGTAAGGGCCAAAGCCATCAACGAAGAGATGAAAATCGCCTGTGTGAAGGCTCTCTCCGCACTGGCCAAGGAAAAAGTACCAGAAGCCGTATTAACTGCCTATAACACCACCAAAATGATCTATGGACGGGATTATTTCATCCCGAAACCCATGGACCCAAGGTTGATTACACGGGTGGCTCCTGCCGTAGCAAAAGCCGCCATCGAATCAGGTGTAGCACGACATACCATAACGGATTGGGATGCCTATACTGAAGAACTCGGACGCAGGCTTGGATCGGAAAACAAGCTGATCTCCATGATTGTGGACAAGGCAAAACAGGAACCAAAAAAGGTTGCCCTGCCCGATGCCAGCGATTACGAAGTATTGAAAGCAGCAAACATTGCATATCAGGAGAAGATTGCCATTCCGGTGCTGATCGGTAATGAAGAGAAAATCAAAAAGCTCATCGAAGAGTTTGAGCTCGATTTCGGAGATGTTCAGATCATTGACAACCGAAGCAGGGCAAACGATAAACTGCGCAGAAAATATGCTGAAGTGCTTTTCGAAAAGCGGAAAAGAAAAGGCATGACATTGGAGGAAGCCGTCGACAAGATGTTTGATAAGAACTACTTTGCTGCCCTGATGCTCGAATGCGGCGATGTGGATGCTGTCGTTTCCGGCTATTCCACCCGTTATGCAGAAGCCATTATGCCCGCATTGGAAGTCACCGGCAAGAAGCCGGATGTAACCAAAATCTTTGGCATGCATTTGATCATCAGTCCCAAAGGAACTTACTTCCTGGCCGATACTACCATCGATTCTGCTCCGGATGTCAACAACCTGGTTGATACAGCCGTACAAGCATCCAAGTTAGTCAGGTTATTTGACATTGAGCCAATCGTAGGTATGCTGTCCTACTCCAATTTTGGCTCCAACCATGAGGCTTCACCGAACAAGGTACGGGAAGCGGTCAAGATTCTTCACAGAGATTACCCTGAAATGATCGTTGACGGAGAAATGCAACTGAGTGTTGCGGTTGACAAGAAGATCCGCAAACAGATGTATCCTTTCAACAAGCTGGCCGACAAGGATTGCAACGTATTGATCTTCCCGAATCTAAGTTCTGCCAACATCGCTACCCATGCGCTCCAGCACATTGCCGGAGCAGAGACCCTGGGACCCATTTTGGTTGGTAACAAGAAGTCGATCCAGGTAATGCAGATGCATTGTTCGGTACGTGACGTCGTCAACATGATTTCCATTGCTGTTGTGGATGCCCAACTGAGTTAGGCATTTTAAAGATCATGAACAAACATTGAATGAGGGAGTGTCCTATGTGGGCGCTCCCTTTTTTTGTTATCTTGCCAAAGCATTCCTAGGAGATACGGATACTCCAACTTTGTTCGATCAACTAACATATGGACTACTATGATTCGCCTTTGCCTGATCTCACTGTTCCTTCTATTCTCATTCCTGGTTCAAGGTCAAACATTCTGGCGATTGCAGAATGAAAGTGGAGAGGAGCTGTTGTTAACCCTTGAAGTGCACACCTCCGATAACACTTTTGTTGCTCCTACCAGAAAGGATGCCTTGAAGGAGATGGCCGGGACCTTTGCCTACATGCTGGCCAAAACCGCCGGAAAATTGAAGTACCCCGAAATTGTCCACAGTGAAGGGCATTGCATACAAAAAGCAGACACCCTGTTGATTACGGGGAATTTTGATTACCTCGACAAGTCCTTTCCGCTTGCCGCCAGACTGATTGGCGGTAAATTTTCCGGAGAATTGACCGACAACCGGAACAGAAAGCATCCATTGCAAGGCGTTCAAGTTTCAACCAATGCTCCCATACGGG
>JAJTBP010000340.1 GCA_021286825.1 Marinilabiliales bacterium
AGCCCTCTGGGATGTCCTTTCAGCATAAATTTTGAAGTTTAGTATTGTTAATGCCACAAATATAAGAAAAGAGGCGGAGCAATTCACAGCATTTGTCAGGCTTTGACCGCATCGATTTGTCCCATTCATTTCTGGTGGATGATGGGTTTTGTCTTCCTACTCTCCGAATAAAAGCGTACTTTTGATTGTCGGGTAAGTTCCATCTCAACACAGCCTTCGGATGGGCTGGTTTCCATGACATTTGCCTGATGTTTTACCTTGTGCCCCCAGACATCCTGAATCTTATTTTCATGAAAGTCTTCCGAAGAGAACAGTTGGCTGCATTGGACCGGTTTACCATCGAGCGGGAACCGGTAGCGGAGATTGATCTGATGGAACGCGCATCTATGGCGCTGGCCGACTGGCTACTGTCCCATAGGCCCGTTCCTTGTCGCATCGCTTTTTTTGCCGGAATGGGGAACAATGGGGGAGATGCCATGGCCGTTGCTCGAATGGTAGCCGCAAAAGGCTATTCGGCAGAACTGTTTCTGCCCTTGATATCAGGCAAGAGAACGGAAGCCTCCCAAATCAATCTGGATCGCATCTTCGATCAGGGGAGGGTTCCCGTCACCACCCTTTCACCCGGTGATACCCTGCCGGATTTGAGTGGCTTTGACTTCCTGGTCGATGGCCTCTGGGGATCGGGACTCAACAGACCGGTCACCGGCTTTGCAGCCGGAATCATAGAGGCCATGAATGGATCGGGGCGGGAGATCATCTCCATAGACCTCCCCTCCGGATTGTACTGTGATGAAAACAATGCAAGAGCGGGTGCAGTGGTCTGTGCAACCCATACCCTGACTTTGGAATTGCCCAAACTGGCACTTTTCTTCGCTGAGAATGAACGCTACTTTGGACGGTGGCACATTCTTCCGTTTGGATTGCATGCGGCTTCCTTGGCGGAGATGGTCACCCCTTTTCGTTACTTCGACAGTCACGATGCCCGCTCCTTGCTCAAGAGCCGTTCACTTTTTGCGCACAAGGGAAGTTTTGGCCAGGCCTTGCTATTGGCCGGAAGCAAAGGCAAATATGGAGCCGCCTTACTCGCGGCCAGGGCTGTCTTACGTTCCGGCGCCGGCTTGCTTACGGTACACCTGCCAGGAGAAGGGGTTGCGGCCCTGAATGTCTCACTTCCCGAAGCCATGACCAGTGCGGACAATGAAAGGGACCACCTCTCCCTATTGCCAGACATCACCCCTTTTTCCGGTGTGGCGATCGGACCGGGTATCGGAAAAGATCCTTCCACCCTTCGTCTGCTGGTACAGTTGATACGGGAAATACGTAAACCCCTGGTGGTGGATGCGGATGGTCTGAACCTTTTGGCCGAACATCCGGAACTACTGAGCGAACTTCCTGCCCAAACCATCTTGACCCCTCATCCAGGTGAATTTGACCGGTTGGCGGGTTTGACTTCCCAAAACGAAGAAGAAAGGTTGGGGGTTGCCATCACTTTTGCGACCTCTTACCACATCATCCTTGTTTTGAAAGGAGCCTTTACCCGTGTCATTTTTCCCGACGGATCGGTAAGCTTCAACAGTACCGGTAACCCGGGCATGGCCACGGGTGGAACCGGGGATGTGCTGACCGGTATCATACTGGGCTTATTGGCACAAGGTTATCTACCCCATGATGCGACCCGATTGGGAGTCTTCCTGCATGGATTGTCTGCAGACCTGCAGGTTGCCTCAGGTAGCATGGAATCGTTGCTTGCCGGGGAGATTGCCGACGGACTCGTACTGGCTTTCGCCGCTTTAAAATCGAAGTAATCTTTGATAAGCGAAAAAAAACAAGCAAATTTGAACCTTCATCCGCCTGGCGGAAATTCATCTGAATCTCTAATTAAAATTTCGATTACATGAAATTCCTTACTGCTATCACCTTGTCAGTTTGTCTTCTCTTTTCTTTTAATTCCTTGAAAGCAAAAGATGACAAGAAAAAGCCTGCCAACGAACTGACCGCTTTTGCCGGTGGTGTGGTCTATTCCTTGCCACGTACCGGAATTCGGATTACCGTGGAGGCGAATCAAGTGAAAACGGTTCATGGTCCTTACAATGCTTTTGCCCAGAAATACCTTGGAATCGAGGATGCTCCCAAAACGGACGATGAACGTTGGACCATCCGTTCGGTTCGCATGGAAACCTATGGGGAGCCTGATCCGGCTGCCGTTTTCAAGGCGACTGGAACCTACTCCACCTTGCTGAGCCTATCCTCCAAAGGAGTTCTTTTGGGCATCAAAAGCAACATTCGGGAACAGGTTTCGGAGAAAGTGGTCACCACGCTCTTTCCTTCTCAGGATATGGCGCAGACTGAACCCTGGACCGACCTTTCCATGCATTCCTTCCTCGCCGAAAAAGATACCACCAAGCGTTCCGGTACGAACTTCAAATCCTTTGAGGAGAAAGCTGCCGAAGCGGCCTCCGATATCCTGAAGCTCAGAAAGAGAAAAGCACTCCTCCTCGCTTCGAAATATGACAAGCTTCCACCGGACGGAGAAGCCTATAGAGTGGCAGTAGCCGAACTGGACCGAATCATTGGTCAGTATCTTTCCCTCTTTGTGGGCCGCAAGACAGAAAAATCCTACACTCAGACTTTTGATGTGGTGCCCGATGGCAAGTCAGGCAAAGGCATTGTTGCCTTTCGCTTCTCACCTACAGCCGGAATACTTCCGGAAAGCAATGTCTCCGGGAAACCCGTAATGCTTGAGATTGAGCCAGTGAGTGAGTTGAAGCAAAAGGTGGAGGCAACAGCCGGCAACGAAGCCAACGCCAAAGGGGTGTTTTACAGAATCCCTGTAGTGGCCAACGCCCGACTGATCAATGGTACCGATGTCATGGCCCAGGCAAGATTTGCCCTGGCACAGTTTGGCGTGGTCTCCGCCCTTCCGGATGGATTGCTGGGTGGGGATTATTCCATTGAATTTCATCCGGAAACAGGTGCCATCAAATTCATTGGCGCCAACTGACCATCGGGTTCTGATTTTGCAAGGGTGAGAGGCTAAGGTGCATCATTTTTCTCTCGCCACTTTTTGTTTATATTTCGTAATCTGTTTTACTCTTGAATTACAAACAATTTAACTGATTTTTATGGCTGAAACAATCCGGAAGTCCCTAAGGGATTCCAAAACGGCACGATGGTTCGTGCTGGTACTCGTATCCTTTACCATGATGTGCATGTATTACCTGACCGATGCAATGGCTCCGTTGCAGGAAAGGTTGCAGGCAAATTTATCCTGGTCGGCTTCTGATTAT
>JAJTBP010000341.1 GCA_021286825.1 Marinilabiliales bacterium
CGGATTGAGCGGCTCACCGGCCACCACACAGTATTTCAGTGCCGAAAGATCGTATCCCGACAGATCTTCCTTGATCAGAAAACGATAAATGGTAGGCGGGGCACAAAAAGTGGTGACGCCATATTTTGAGATCACCTCCATGAGGTTTTTGGGCACAAACTTGTCGTAATCGTACGTCATGACGGCACTTCCGGACAACCACTGGCCATAGAGTTTACCCCAGGCCGACTTGGCCCAGCCCGTATCGGCGACCGTAAAATGGAGGCCATTGTCCTGCACATTTTGCCAATAGGCGGCGGTGAGGATGTGCCCCAACGGATAGATGTAATTGTGGTTCACCATCTTGGGCATTCCGGTGGTACCAGAGGTAAAATAAAGCAACATGATGTCATCGTTGACTGTAACCTGATCTCCAAACGGCCGAACGAATGCATCTGCACTTTCTGCAATCCCCTTGTTGAAGTTGAGCCATCCTTCACGATCCACTCCAATGAGTGCTTTCACTGCCAGGGTAGGCGATTTAGGGATGGAAGCCTCAACGTGCGCAATGACCTCCTCCTCCGGAACGCAGACAATCATCCGGATATCTGCTGCATTGTTCCGGTAGATCAGGTCTTTCGTGCTGAGCAAATGGGTGGCCGGGATGGTGATGGCTCCAATCTTGTGCAAAGCGATGGCACAGAACCAAAATTCGTAGCGGCGTTTTAGGATCAGCATCACCGGATCTCCTTTGCGAATGCCTGCTGAAAGGAAGAAATTGGCCGCCTTGTCACTCTGCCGTTTCATCTCCCCAAAGGTAAAAATGGCCTCCTCCCCTTTGTCATTGCACCAGACCATGGCAATTTTGTCGGGGGATCGCTCGGCCAATGCATCCACCACATCGAAGGCGAAGTTGAAATTCTGTGGAACATTCACCTTGAAATGGGTGGAGAAATCTTCGTAGGATTGGAACCGGGTTCTGTCTAAGTATTTGTCTAAAAGCATGTCCTTGGAAATATTGAGATAAATGGGTTGAATGGATTCAGAAGACGACAGCCAGGAATCTGGCCGGTTGGTTGTCGAGGGCCATCATGGCATGCCGGTATCCGGAATCGAAATAGAGGGCATCACCCTCCTCAAGTATCACCTCGTGGCCATCCACGATGACCTTTAACTTTCCGGAAAGGAGATAGTTGAACTCCTGCCCCGGATGCGAATTGAACTCAGGCTGCTTATCTCCTTCCAACGGAGCCGCAGTTACCAGGAAAGGTTCCGCCTTCTTGTTGGCAAAATTCCACGCCAGATTTTCATAGGCGTATTGCTTTCTCCGTTCGACACTCAGTCCCTTCCCTTTTCGAACGACCGTGTACACATGCAGACGAGGTTGGTCTCCCCGCAACAAGGCCGACAATTCCATTTTGAACTTGTTGGCAACTTTGAAAAGAAAACCAACCGGAATGTCGGTCGTCCCGCTTTCATATTGCTGCAACATGCCGGGTTCTACCCCCAACTCACGGGCAAAACTCTCAGCCGAGATGCCGGATATTTCACGCAATTCTCTGATTCGCTGAGCGATGGATTGAATCTGATCTGTCATGGTCGTAAATTTTGAATGGAAGGATCTCTTCGCAAAATAGACATAATCTGTACTTTGTGCAATCTTTCAACCGATTTTTCATCCATACCAGGGACGGGTTCTGGTGGCCGTTTGAATCGAATGGATGGCGGTGTTGACGTTGCTAACCACCTGAAAATCGAACATCCCGACACAGATGAAGTCGGCCCCGTTGTTATAGGCCCATTTAAACCCATCCTCCGGGGTGATGGCTCCTGCAGCCAGCACCTTGAATCCCATCACAGGAACGGTTGACTTGCTGACAAATTCGACCGTTCGCTCCGGGAACAAACAGAACATGTTGTTGTGAAAACGGTTGTGGTCCAAATATTCCTTTCCGTCTACCTCAAACGGGAAACGGTTCTCTCTTGGGTGTGCCGACCAGTACTGATCGTGGTGCATGGTCTTCATGTAATAATCGGGCACGATCCCCAATTCCTTGCAGGCAATCAGCGATTCTACGGAGTGTGCTCCCAAACCGGCTGTATATCCCTGCTCCCGGATGCGCTCCAGCATCTTTCCGATCACCTCCGGCTTCCCATCCCGGACCAGCCAATCACACCAGTTGCCCTGTACCTGGAGGATATCGACACCGGCATCGATGGCTTGTTCAATGAATTCAAAATAGAGTTTCGGATCAGTAGCGGGTCCAATGCTCTTTAATTCCTTGCTGTTCAGATGGGGGGCCACCTGTGAGATCACCTGAATCTTGCTCCCCGACATCTTTTTGTATTTCATCAACAGGGGAATGGACGAAAATCCGATGTTGATGGTGTTGATGCCTGCCTGTTCCGCCAGCATCAATGTCTCGTAGACCTTCTGCTCTGTATTGTAGGCTTTGAAGAGGGTCGAGACATAGATCAGGTCACGCGAATGGGCCCATCCTCCGATCAGGTTGCCGCCGGCAATCAACCGACTGATTTCGTGCTTTCCAATCTTCCCCTTGGGCAGTTCGCCCTTCAGGTCACTCATCGGGGTTTGATTGACCTTGATCGTGGCTCCCGTCATCACATCCACTCCCGAAGACTCGAGATGACGATAAGCTCCCCATCCCATGACGCCAAGGGCAGGTAAGGTTGCCAAATTTTTCAGTGCCTCGCGGCGGGAAGAGGGATCCTCTGGCGTTGGTTTCCCTGTTTTTTTGGAGATCATCTTGTCGGCAAACCAAGCTTGGAGGGTGTAGCCCATTTGGTGGGTGAAAAAAATCAGCAGAAGCAACAATGCCTCCATGAACAACTTGTCCACGATGTAATAATGTGCTTCCTGATTGAGGGCCGGATTGAAGCCGAATGGCGGATAGGCCAGGTAATAGAGCAAAAGCATCAGGATACCAGCCAGTGCGGCAGGACGAATGGCAAATCCCAGGAAAAGGGCCAGACCAATCAACAACAGTCCATAGATGTTCAACTGGTTGGTCAGCAGTAACAGTCCCGGTGAATTGGCCAGCTGATGAAACAAACCGGCCAAAGGTCCGGTAGCGTGAAGCAGATAAGCGGATGCACTCCACCCGGGAATGGTCAGTTTTGATACGCCCTCGTAAAGGAAGTGCCATCCGACGGCCATCCGAAGCAAAGTAAGCAAGGGCTTCTGCCAGGAGAACTTTTCGTAAGATGTTGTCATTTTCGCATGAGATTGGTGGATCAGTCTAAAGTCGTGGTGGCCTTTAGCCTCTTAACAAATGTAG
>JAJTBP010000019.1 GCA_021286825.1 Marinilabiliales bacterium
CTTCCACCGTACCGCTTTCGCGGATTACCCTCATTTCCATGACGGGAAGCATTTTGCTTGAACAGCGTTTATCCGGCTCAGATGAAACCGCTACCGACCTTTTTCTGGGCAATCTGACCCGTGGCAACTATCTGGTGAAAGTGACCAATCAAAAGGGTCAAACAGAGATCCGGAAGATCGTGAAGTACTGATTGGGATTCAATGATTGGAATAGTGGAGGGATGCCAAAACATGCCATGGAAATCCCTGGATATTCGGATTTTTTCCCTTTGAGGAAATGCCACTGACCTTGTGTCGCTGCCTATGTTCGACACCCTGTAGAAGAACGGATAAGGATCAATCGTCTGACGGTAGCAAAATCCAAGAGCAAGGCTTTGTGCAACAAGGATCGCGATTCTTTTTATCAGGTAAGTAATTTTCAGTCAGGAACATAGGGTGACAATCACCGGGAGGGATTCAAGGCTGTGCAAAAACTGAATCTGGAATATTTTAAGTACGTCAAAGACTCTTTAAGTTACTTTCAAAATGCCAGATTCTATTTTGAAAGTATTTCAGGAAGCTGAATATGGACTCCATGCGGTTCGTTGAAACAAACAGGGTGGTTCGCAGACCAGATGGCGCCATTCTGAAAGGAGGTTCCCTTTATGTCACGACAAATGAGCTGAATGCAATAGCCTTTGCCATTTATGAGTTTTTTAAGGACAAGGAATGACTTGCCTTTGCCCTGAAATTGTCAGAAAGTCCCTGAAGTACAATCTGCCGGAGTATCTGGATACCTATGCCAGGATTCTATACCGAATGGGAGGTCGAAGGGAAGCCATGGAATGGCAAAAAAAGGCCATAGCACAAACGGATTCTATTGGATTGCCCAACCGTGAATACAAAGAGGTAGTCGCCAGGATGGAAGCTGGAACACCTTGAAGAAATCCTCTCATGAAGGTGGCCAGAGTTTGACGGGCAAACGCTGGGCTTGGGGTCGCCTCCGGTATACGTTTTTGATGCTGATCCTCCGTTTTTCTGCATTCGCCATTTTTGTCCAAATTTGGAATCGAGCTGGAGAGATCTGAAGCTTGTTTCGAAAGATCGTCCTATTTCACCACAACGGTTTTGACATTTACAAACTCCCTGATCCCGAATGCAGCAAGTTCTCTTCCATAGCCGCTCTCTTTGATGCCACCGAATGGCAACCGGGGATCCGATTTGACGAAATCGTTGACAAAGACACAACCGGCCTCTAGCCCTTTCTCTGCAAGCAGTTTGCCTTTGTCGAGATCAGCTGTAAAGACACCGGCTCCCAGGCCAAAAACCGTATCGTTGGCCAGGCGGATTCCCTCTTCCAGTGTTCTGAAGCGATGAAGCACTGCAACCGGACCAAAGAGTTCTTCGTGGTAGGCAGCCATCCCCGGCAGGACATTTTCCAGTACCGTAGCAGGATAACATGCGGCTTTCCCTTCCGGGATAAACCCACCCAGCAGTACTATGGCTCCTTGGGCAACCGAAGAGACTACCTGTTGGTGCAGTTCGTTCCGAAGATCCAACCGGGCCAGCGGTCCTATGGTCGTTGCCGGATCCATCGGGTCACCGCAGTTTGCAGCCTCCATCCCCCTGACAAACAATGCCTTGAAATCCTCATAGACCGCATCGGCGATGATGAATCGCTTCGCCCCAATGCAGCTTTGTCCCGCATTCAACAGCCGACTCGCTACACACAGTCGGGCAGCCTCGGAGATGTCGGCATCCTCCAAAATCAGGTAGGGATCGCTTCCCCCCAGTTCGAGCAGCGATTTCTTCAAATGGGCTCCGGCTGCCTCAGCAACCGATTTCCCGGCAGGGGTGCTTCCCGTAAGCGTAACAGCCTTCACCAGTGGATGGGCAATCACTTGACGGACTCTCGCCGATCCGATGGCCAGATTGTCAAAGAGATGGTCGGGAAAACCCGCTTCCTTCACCAGTTGTTCTATGGCGGTAGCACAACCCTGCACGTTGGAGGCATGCTTCAACAATGCGGAATTGCCGGCCATCAGCGTTGGGGCCAAAAAACGAAATACCTGCCAAAAGGGAAAATTCCAAGGCATCACAGCCAGGATGGTCCCCAACGGTTGAAAGGAGACAAAGGATTCAGCTGCTTCTGTCATGACCGTCTCATGGGCCAGGAACTCTTCTGCATGATCGGCATAATAGCCGCACACCCATGCGCATTTGTCAATTTCAGCCAAGGCTTCCCGAAGGACTTTTCCCATCTCTTTTACCATCAGCAAGGCCAACACTTCTCTTTTTTGCAGAATGATCTCTCGCAAACGGTGCATCCGTTGGGATCTGTGGCTGAAAGAGGTTTGTTTCCACACCTGGAAGGCAAGGTCGGCCTGAAGGATTTTTGCCTCAACCTCGGATGGCGTGATCTCCCGATGGGTGGCAAGGAGCTCACCGGTGAAAGGACAGATGGATTGCATGGGCCTGTTTTGATCCAAAATTAGCCATTTTAGCCGTCTTGGCAACAAGCTGGTGCAAACCCAAATTCCGATTCGTGAAGCAAGGGTCTGATGGAGTGACGGGCATGCGAAAGGAGAAAATCAAAAACAGACCGGATTTTCCGTAGTTAGCTCCTTGACCGGAAGATATTTTTAATAATCTAACAATCAATTGTTTACAAATGGATTGTTTTTAGTCTTGGGAGATTTCTTCAGAAGCTGTCGTTTCCGGTTCGGTAGTTGATTCGGAAGGGGTTCCCTCGGTTTCAAGGGATGGCTGTTCTTTCTTGTCGTCAAAATAGCTTCTGTAGAAGGCAAACAGGGCAACGATTCCCACAGAGATGGAGGCGTCGGCCAGGTTAAAGACCGGGCGGAAAAAGATGAATTCCTGACCGCCCCAGAAGGGAAACCACTCGGGGAAACGGCTCTCGATCAGCGGAAAGTAGAACATATCCACTACTTTACCCATCAGGAAGGATCCATACCCGCCCTCAGTCGGCAGGAACAGGGCCATGTGGTTGTGGCTATCATTGAAGATCAGTCCGTAAAAGGCACTGTCGATGAGGTTGCCCGCAGCACCGGCCAGAATCAGGGAAAAGCAGACGACGACTCCCACAGGAGCTCCTTTTTTCCACAGTTTGGTGAGGTACCAGCCCAAGGCACCAATGGCGGCAATGCGAAAAATGGAGAGGAAATATTTGCCGATTTTGTCGCCAAATTCAAATCCGAATGCCATTCCATTGTTCTCTACGAAATGGATGATGAACCAGTTTTTGGCTACCACGACCTCTTCACCGAGGTAGAAATGGGTTTTGATGTAGATTTTCAGGATCTGATCGGCCAGAAGGATCAAAAAGATCAACAGCAGGGATTTATTCTTGAGGCTCATTCGGTTCTGTCTCTGTTTTTACAGTGGAGGGCTTGTCTGAAAACTGGTTTCGGTAAAAGAGCAAGATGGAGATAACCCCAGTGGATACTGCCGCATCGGCTATGTTGAAGATATGCCGGAAGAAGATGAGCTCTTGTCCTCCGAAAAATGGAAACCAGCTGGGATATTTTGTGACGATCATCGGAAAGTAAAAGATATCGACCACTCGTCCCTGCAAGAAGGAGGAGTAGCCCCCTTCCGGAGGAAACAGCTTGGCTACTTCGTAGGCCTCGCCATTGAACATCATGCCATAAAAGGCTCCGTCGATCAGATTACCGGTGGCCCCGGCAAGTATGAGTGCGAAGCAGAGAACGAGTCCTGTGGGAACCTCTTTCTTCCAGAGTTTTGCGAGGTACCACCCCAGGCCAAAGATGGCCGCAAGGCGAAAGATGCTGAGCAGGTATTTGCCGAAGCGATTGCCGAATTCAATGCCAAAGGCCATCCCGTTGTTTTCGATGAAATGGAGGATGAACCAGTTTTTAAAAACGACAACCTCTTCACCCATCCTGAAGTGGGTCTTGACATAGATTTTGAGTGCCTGATCGGCAACCAGTACCAATAAAATGAGTAGAATGGAGAGTCTCTTCTTGTTCATGCTTGCAATTCCGGCTGAAGGCGACAACAGCTTTCCAGCCGGTGAACCACCTGCTTGTTTGGGATCACGTAGGATCAATGCTGTGAATTCTTGGCGTCGATGGAGAGTGTGGCATGTGGTACGGCACGAAGGCGTTCCTTTGAAATGAGTACGCCGGTATCTCTGCAGATGCCATAGGTTTTGTTCTCGATCCGGATCAAAGCCGCTTCAAGGTGTTGAATGAATTTCTGTTGACGCTGTGCCAGCTTGCCGGCTTCCTCCTTGGACAGGGTGGCAGCTCCCTCCTCAAGCACTTTAAAGGTGGGTGAGGTATCCTGGGTGTCGTTGCCGTCTCCCTGGGTTATTGCGTTTTTATAGAGTTCGTAATCCTGACGTGCTTTTTCCAGTTTGCCCAGTATCAACACTTTGAATTCCTGGAGCTCTTCATCTGAATACCTGGTCTTTTCTGCCATAATGTTTAGCTTTTACGTAAAAATAATCATAAATCATCTCTGCCCTGACAGGCTGTTCAAAAATTTATGAACAGCGCGGAGCGGGCCAATTTATATTTTTCTGACAGTTAAAATGGTATCAAGTCCCGGTTCAATCTCGGTCAACTGATCGGCTGGCAATCCCACTACATCCACCAACTTCAGGTTTGAGGCCAGTGTTTGTGCGCAGATGTAATCACCAAACTTTTGTAAGGCTTCGTTCAGCAATTCATGCTTGCCGATCGTCAGTTCGATTTTATCAGTCACTTCAAACCCGCTTTCCTTGCGCAGGTTCTGGATTCTGTTGATAAGTTCCCGTGCGATGCCCTCCTGACGAAGCGCATCAGTCACGTGCACATCGAGTGCGATGGTAAGGTTTCCTTCGCTGGCAACCTGCCATCCCGGAATGTCTTCGGTGAGGATGTCCACATCCTCCGTCAGCAACCGGATGGCTTCTCCCTCCACGACTACGTCGTAGCAACCGGCTCTTTCGAAGGCTGCAATCTCCTGCTGGTTCATGGAAGCCACGAGGGAAGCAATCTGTTTCATCAGCTTGCTGTATTTGGGTCCAAGCACCTTGAAGTTGGGTTTGATCTTTTTCTTCAGGATACCGGTCGAATCACTCAGGTATTCGACGCTCTTCACATTGACCTCTGTCAGGACAATGTTTTCGATCGCCTCAAATTGTTTGCGGAATTCGTCATTCAGGACAGGGACGATGATTCGGGAGAGGGGTTGGCGTACTTTCAGCTTCTCCTTACGGCGCAGTCCCAAAACCATGGAGGAGGCGCGCTGGGCCATCTCCATCCGCTCTTCCAATGCCTTGTCAATGCGTGTTTCCTCAGCTACAGGGAAGAGGGTTAGGTGCACTGAAAGATCCTTTTCCTTGTGAGATACTTTGTTGAGATCCCTGAAAAGCTGGTCACTGAAGAAGGGCGCAATTGGGGCCGATAGTCTGGCTACGGTCTCCAGCGCAGCATAGAGTGTCTGATAGGCTGAAAGTTTGTCCTGGTCATAGGCTCCACCCCAGAAACGTTTCCTGCTCAACCGCACATACCAGTTGCAGAGGTTTTCAGAAACGAATTCGGCTATGGCTCTTCCGGCACGGGTTGGCTCATAGGATTCATAGGATTCTGTCACCTCCCGTATCAGGTTGTTCAGGAGCGAGAGGATCCAACGGTCCAGTTCCGGTCTTTCAGCAAAAGGAACCTCGGGTTCGGCATGGGTAAATCCATCCACATTGGCATAGAGTGCAAAGAAGCTGTAGGTGTTGTACAAGGTTCCGAAGAATTTTCTGCGTACTTCGTCGACACCTCCCAGATCAAACTTGAGGTTATCCCAAGGTTGAGAATTGGTGATCATGTACCACCTGACCGGGTCCGAACCATATTTTTCGATCGTCTGGAACGGGTCAACAGCATTGCCAAGTCTTTTGGACATCTTGTTTCCGGCAGCATCCAACACCAGTCCGTTGGAGATGATGTTCTTGAAAGCCACCGATCCTTTCGCCATGGTGGCAATGGCATGCAGGGTGAAGAACCATCCGCGGGTCTGGTCGACTCCCTCTGCGATAAAGTCGGCAGGAAAGAGTTCTTCGAAAATCTCCTTGTTTTCGAAGGGATAGTGAACCTGGGCAAAAGGCATGGCCCCGCTGTCGAACCAAACATCGATCAGGTCCGATTCACGCACCATTTTTGCCCCTTTCGGGGATACCAATACGATATCATCCACAAAGGGTCTGTGAAGATCGATTTTCTCGTAGTTTTCCTTGGAGTAATCACCTACCACGAAGCCCTCGTATGGATTGGCAGCCATAAAACCTGCGGCAACCGATTGGTTGATCTCGGCGATCAGCTCCTCTACCGATCCGATACACAACTCCTCTGAACCGTCTTCGGTCCGCCAGATGGGGAGGGGTGTCCCCCAATACCTGGAGCGTGAGAGGTTCCAGTCCACAAGATTCTCCAGCCAGTTTCCAAACCTGCCGGTACCGGTGGATTGCGGTTTCCAGTTGATGGTCTTGTTGAGTTCAATCATCTCATCCCGAACGGCAGTCGAACGGATAAACCATGAATCCAGGGGGTAGTAGAGTACCGGTTTGTCTGTCCTCCAACAATGGGGATAGCTGTGTTCATATTTTTCTACGCGGAATGCTTTTCCTTCCTTTTTCAGTTCTACGGAAAGATCAATGTCAAGCGTTGCATCGTTTTCACCCAGGGATTCATCGTAACTGTTCTTGACGAATCTTCCGGCATAGACCGAATAGAGTGTTGTATCTATTTGATTTGCAATAAAATCCGAATCCAGGTCCTCCAAACGGAAGAACCGGCCTTGTCTGTCAACCATCGGCTGACGCTTGCCGTCGATGTCCGTCAGCAATAGGGGAGCAATGCCATTCTGTTTGGCTACCCTGTCGTCGTCGGCACCGAAGGTTGGGGCTATGTGAACGATTCCCGTTCCATCTTCTGTGGTAACGAAATCACCGGCGATCACCCGGAAGGCATCCCCTAAAGGTTTGACCCAGGGGAACAACTGCTCATAACGCACACCCGTCAGATCACTGCCACTGAACTCATCCAGCAATCGATAGGGAATGTTCTTTCCTTCCCCTTGGTAAGTATCCATTTCCAGTCCCTCGTTCTTCTCCGGGAAATACTGGCGGAAGAGATTTTTTGCCAAGATGAGCGTAACTGGCTCAGCAGTATAGGGATTGAAGGTTCTGACTTTGACGTAGCGGATGGCAGCACCCACAGCCAAAGCGGTGTTGGAAGGCAGGGTCCAGGGTGTGGTGGTCCAGGCCAATATGCAAAGGTCTGTGGTCACATCCTTGAACAGGACTTCAGACTTCTCATCTCTGACCACTTTGAATTGTGCCACACAGGTAGTATCCTTCACATCACGATAGCATCCGGGCTGGTTCAGTTCATGTGAACTCAATCCGGTTCCGGCAGCCGGAGAAAATGGCTGGATGGTGTATCCCTTGTATAGCAGGTTTTTGTTATAGAAATCCTTCAGCAACCACCAGAGGGTTTCAATGTATCGGTTGTCGTAGGTGATGTAAGGATCATCCATGTTGACCCAATAACCCATCTTGTGGGTGAGATCTTCCCACAGGTCGGTGTATTTCATCACCTCTCTGCGGCAGGCAGCGTTGTAGTCGGCAACCGAAATGTGCTTGCCAATGTCTTCCTTTGTGATACCCAGGGCTTTTTCTACCCCCAATTCAACGGGCAATCCATGGGTATCCCATCCCGCTTTTCGCTTGACAAGATAGCCTTGCTGTGTCTTGTATCGGCAGAAAATATCCTTGATGGCACGTGAAACTACGTGGTGAATACCGGGTTGACCATTGGCTGAAGGGGGCCCTTCGTAAAAGATGAAAGGTTTACCTTCCGCCCTCGTGGTGATGGACTTATGAAAAGTATCGTCCTCTTCCCAAAATTTCAAAATATCCTTATTGATTTGCGAAAGGTCAAATTCCTTGTATTCCCTGAATTTCTTGCTCATAGCGCTTTACAACCTCCTCATTTTTTAAGTCCACAAAGATAGCAATTTCTGAAATCAAATGAGGGAAAGAATGAAAAAGGATGGGCAGAGGGCATGAGGCATGACCAGAGGACCAAACGATTATCGGAAGAGGGAAGAGGAGACTGGAGACCGGAAACCGGAGACCGGACAGCGCGTGGGGTATGGCTCACTGGCCTGTTCACTTACTCCCTCTCCCAGATCAGCTTTTTTCCAAAGCCCAGTCGGTTGTCCGTCATTTTTAGATAGTCGACCTCCAACACCCACAAGGTGGTATCCATCAGGGCAGCAAATGGAAATCTGCGCAGGTAGAGTGACGTAGCCCGGTCGGGATCGGATCTCTCGGCCGTAAGCAAACTTCCGGTAAGTTGAACTCCTTGAATCTTTCCTATAATGCTGGTTTCCAGCACAACACTTCCAGCTACCCGGTCGTTGGATTGAATCTCACGGATGTGTCGCGTACTGGCATCGGAGGTAAAAACAAATTGAACCTTCTCCTCATCAAAGGCATAGAAACAGTTGGCTACCCATGGCTGGTTGTTGTGGGTGGTGGCCAATGTCAGCACATGGTGCTTTTTCAGGAAGGTCAGGACTTTGGGATCTGGTTTTTGCATACGGTCAAATAAAAAATGGAACAGGGGAAAATTCCCACCAAAGTTACAACTTCGGAGGGATTCTCCCCATCCTTGTTCCGAACCGCATGGGTCCCCCTCAGGAGGCCCTGTTTACTTTGATGGAACTGATCAGTTTGATCTGGGTCAGGTCTGAATAGTCATATTGATAGAGTCCGTCACTGCCGATCATCAGCAGCGTCTTTCCCATGGGAATCACATCATAGGCCTTGATATCCGGAAATTTGGCAATCAGATGGCTATCCACCGTCAGGGGATCGGCCACATTGTAGATCTTCAATCCGGACGTTCCGTCGCAGACAAACAACAGATCATCGCTAACCCCTAACCCATAGGGATTGTCCATGTTGTAGGATTTGAACAGGGTGGGCTTTGTGAGGCTGGTCACATCCAGAACGTCCAGTCGGTTGATGAGGCTGCCGCAAGAATTTCCACCGCGAATGGTGACGTAAGCCCGGTCGTTTTGGACCACCACGGGATCGCATCCGGTAACATGCCAGAAGGTGGTGAGGTAAACGGGCTTGTTCAGATCGGTTAGGTCATAGATCAGCATACCTGTAGTCGTTCCCAAAAACATGTTCTTCCCATAGAGAAACATGGTCTCAACAACGCCATTCAAGCCGCATTGTGATTCCAGCCTGGGGGCTGTGGGTACCGACAAGTTGATGTTGTAGTAGCAGTAATTGTCTACCGCCAGCAAGGAATTGCCTGTGATACCGAACCTGGCCATCGATCCGCCGACGCCTGCCGTTCCCCCGGAAGATCCGGCATTGGAGGAAAGGGCATCCATCTTGGAACTGAAACCCTCTGCATAATAGATGGGATAGATGGGTTGATTGGTGTCGATCTCCTTTTTGACCATCTTTAACTCCCAACCAATCACCACACCCTTCGTCCGGTCGACCGACCCGATCCGATAGGCCGATTGGTCATAGGCGGGTACAGAGTAGGGGAAGACCTCCTTCAACCGACCCACCTCATGGGCCTGGTCTGGTTGTGACAGGTCGATGGCAACGAGGTCGAGATAGCTGTCGGCATAGAGAATGTTATCCTTAACCGCCATGTCTACATTGCCGGGTATGTTGATGAAGCATTTGTATACCGGGGCAGAAGGAATGGCATTGTCATAAACGTGAATGCCTTTCATCAATTCATTGATCAGAATGTAATGGCCAATCGTATAGATTTTCCCAGGCCGTGCCATCGCTTGTGACGAAAGGGTTTTGACCGATTCCCTGAAACTCTTGTAATCCATGTAAACCGGCTCGAGCGACTGATACTGTTCTGTGTACTTGTCTTCACACCCCATGGCCAAAGCAAGCAAGACAAAAAATGGAAAGATAATCCGCAGGTGTCTGTATTTCATGGCGATCCGTTAAAATTGTAATCCTATTTTTAATGAAAACCGGTTGTAATCCACATCCATCCGATAGGTAGATTCCTTGCCGTATCTGTGATGCTGGTAACTGTAACCCATGCTCAGCACCAGACTTAGGTTGTCGTTGAGTTTTTCGGCGATCCCAACCGAAGGCTGAAGCAGGATTCCTCCCCGTGCCGATTGGTCCACACTGATGGTGGTAGGGGCAAACCGATTGGTCAAGACATCGTAGCCATAGTAGATCTGCTGCTCCTGATATTGTCCACCCAAGGCAAAGGCATATCCTCCCTGAAAAGCGACAAATGGCAAGGCTCCGGCACTCTTCAGATAATAGCGGATGTCGGCCACGACGGGCAGATAGGTCTCATTGAAAAATTCCAGTCCAATGCCGGCCCCTGCCGAAAAACCGTTTGGCAACTTCCAACTGTTTACATTCATGATCACCAGCGGCGATTTGCTGTGGTTGTTGATGTTCCCCGTCAATACCCCGATTTCGGTCAGGTTGAAATAGCCCGAACGGGACTTGGCCTTCACGGTCTTCTTCTGACGGATGGAGTCGATCTGGTCATAGTTGAAAACCCATTGGTTGAGGTCGGGCGTCTTTAGTTTGATGCATTTACCGGAGTCGACCAGCAGAATGGTTCCCCGAAGGATGCTGCCATTCTTCAGATAAACGATGTCCCTGTTTTTTTGTGCCGATAAGGCCATGCTGATCAACAGGGCAACGGTGAGGAAGAGGATTCTCATGATTTATGAAGCGCTGTTAAGAGGATTTTCAACTTTTCCCGCAAAGAGGATGGCACCGGTATCTTCCTCCTGAATGAAAAAGAGGAAAGGACGAACCAAATAAAAGGAGGGGGGATCGATGGGCATACTGGTTACTCCGACCCCAACGGCCGTCACAGCAGCAGCTTCTGTTCCCGCTTCGTTGACATCGATGTAGCTCTTGTGGATCACCCGGGTAAGGTAAAGCCTTTGTGTCGCGTTGATGGCTGTGAAATCACTTCCTTTGGGGTCAAAGGCCTGCTTCATACCCATTTCGATCAGTGGGTCATTTAATATTTTCTCCCATGCAAATTTGAATTTAGGGATCCAGATGGGCACTTTTGTCTTGACCGTCAGCTCCGACTGCAGCGTCTTCCAGTTGTCGCTGTTGAGCGACAGGGCGATCTTATCAGGAGAGACTCCCTCCTTGGGCAAGAGGAAGACCATTTCAAACTTGCCTGCTCCGTAAGGCAACCGAAGCGCCTTGAAATCGGGATAAACCACATAGCCCAATTCCGTCTCCATTTTCATCATGGGTGCTGCAACCACTTTTTTGTCGCTGCAGGTAAATGATTCAGCAACTGTCTTGGCCGGATCAAACTGGTATTTCCATTGGCCATTGAAGTAGATGGCATTGATCAGGAACATGATCTCGTTGGGAGAGATGGTGCTGAGAATGGTGGGTATCTTGCCGGAGGTCTGGTCACTGACCCATTTGTTGATGCTGTTCAACGCAGCATTGTCGAAGGGCAACCGCGTCACCGCAGCCTCGTAATAATTCTGGTTGACCGCAACAAAAGAGGCTGTTACCGGAAAGTCCTGCCGGATCCAGATGGAATTGGCCAGGTTGAGAGTCACATGTGAATCGGCTTTGCGCAGGGCATTGGTCAGCTGCTGGTAGTTTGCATTGATCTCCTCCAACGTGAGAATGCCCAATCCCAGCGTTTGTTTCATCTCTGTCAGGGTGGAACCGGCAGCCCCGTTCATCACCATCGAGAGTGCAGAAGAGATGCTCCAGGGTGAAATCATCCTGTTTTCAGCCGTGCCATCCAGCACCGTATGAAGCAGTGTAAAGCTGAAATCATTGCCTGCCTTGACCAATTGCAACGATTTCTCTGTCATGGCAATCGGTTGGACATTGGCCCCATCTTCCTGACTCTTGCTGCAACCCGTCAGGACAACTACCCATGCCATCAGGATACCTAATTTTTTAAAATTCAAGAAATGTCTCATGTTGTCTTTTCTATTGATTTAGTCCCTCTTCTCCGGTCTCCGGTCTCCCTATTTCACCGACTTCATCCATTCAACGATGCCAGAGGCATTGCTCGCAAGGTTGTCCTGTTTGAAGTCTCCCCATCGGCTGAGAACGATCATCTGATAACGATCTTTTGCCGGATCAAAGCGGTAATAGACATATTTGACTTCCCCTGCATCGAACATCTCGTTGACCGACTCACCCAGTGTCTCGTTTCCGATGTTCAGGGCTTTCGATGCATAGGATTCGAAAACGGCGGGTGTCACCACAGATGTAACAGAGTCGCAGGCTGCCATATTTTTCTGCATATCCGATGAGGAGATGTAGCCATCCTTGTCGGGGAAGACCCAATTGGCCGATTTGAGAAATCTTTTCACCTGGCCCGAATTGTTCAGCATCCATCCCTGGTGGTTGTATCCCCAGGCATAATTGGTATATTCCGTTTGGAAGATCAGCATGGTGAGGGCCGTCTGATTTTGCTCTTCCAGGTCGTGGCATCCATTGAGCAAAAAGAGGAGTGAAAGGAGGAAGATGTAATTTTTCATGGATCTTTTGATTGTTGTTTCCCATACGGGAGAGCGCATCCCAAACGCTACAAGCGCTCTTGGTTTCTGAACAAATTCGGGTGCTGTTAAAAGGATATCTTGAAATTGATCCCGGTTGAGGTATATTTCAGATACCCCACATCGCTTCCAGACAACGGTATTTTGGCATAGGGTTCCAGATGGAGCCACAGGCGGTTGGACAGCTTTCTTTCGACACCAAACATCAGGTTCATCCGACCGGCAAAATCAAAGGTCTGATTGGGGGTGTTGCTGTTCTGCAACACCGATACCTGATTGACGATGTTGTAGGATTTGACCTCCGTCCCGGATGTGAAATCGGAAACCGGAACCAACATTTGCGAATAGCTGGTCAGCGTGTTTTCCTGGTAGAGATGGACCAAGGATGAGACACCGGCCGAAACATAAAAGGTCTGTTCTTTTTGAGCAGCAAACCTCCAGGTCAGGTTGAGCGGCAGATCGAGGTCGATCCGCTTGGCTTCATTCTGGTTGGAGGGTGCTGAGACTGAGGCTGCGATGCTGGAATATCTGCTTTTGACGTTGCCATTTTCCAATTGCAATCCGGTGGTGAGACCGATACGGTTGGTCAGGGCAATGTCCGCGCTAAGACCTCCCGAAAGGTTCAGGGCATTGGCCGACTGGGTATAATTGATCCCGGGAGCGATGTTGATTCCGATTCGGATTCGTTTGGGATGGATCTTGTTCGGATCTCTTTCCGGCAATGGCTGCACTGCATCGCTCCTTTCAGTTGTCGGTTCCTTCCCCTGGTTCTGCTGTTTTGCGCTGGCCTGTTGTGGGGAATTGACCTCTTCCTTGCTGCTTTGGGTGGGTTGATGCTGTGGCTCGGAAGATTTGATTTCTCCGACTGCTGGCGAATTTTGATCCTTGTTTTCCTGAAGGAGGGCAAGCGGTCTTTTTCCGGCACTGCCGGAATGTCCCGTTTGGGTCAATGAAACCGCCGCATGCTTTTGGGCAACCATCGCCGTTAGCTCTTTGGTGGATGCGGAAGTTGCCGGTTTCTCTTGGATTGCAACAGCCACCGGTTTCTGATTGGCAACCGTTTTGGTCTGCAAGACCATCTCGTCCGAAGTACGTTGCCAAACCAATCCCGTTCCGATCAAACCAAAGATCAGACAGGCAGCCACTCCCGAGATGACCTGCCAAAGCAACCGCTTTTTCTTTCTTTCCCGCTGTTTCACAAAACCTTCCCAGGCCCCTTTGGCATAGGGCTCCTCATAATCAGCCAGGGAATGCCTGATCAGCTCTGTGATGGGGTGGATATGCTTCTCTTCACTCATAATCTTCTTGAAAATGAACCGGAAACAATTCCCTGAGTTGTTTCTTGGCCCTGGTTAAATAAACTCTTGATGAACTTTCCGGAATGCCCAGACGGGAGGCTACCTCCTCATGGCTGTATCCTTCCAGTTCATAAAGTCCGAATACGGTCCGATGAAGATAGGGCAGCTGCTGCAGCAGTCCGACGATTTCCTCAGCCGTCAGCTGACTCACGGCATTGGGGGTTTCGTCTGGCACAGCGACCTTCGTGGTCTCAACATACTGCATTTTCTTGCCATATTTTCGTAGCCGGTCGATCGCGGTATGAATCACAATTTTCCGAAGCCATCCCTTAAACGGCATCGCGTCATTGTATTGGTTGATCCTTGAAAAGACCTTTAAAAAGCTGTCATTGACCACTTCCATGGCATCGGTGCGATCTTTCGAATAGAGCATGGCAATGCCAAGGGCGTATCCAAAGAATTTTTTGTACAGGATCTCCCTGTATTTGTCATCCTTTTTCAGACATCCCTGCAAGACAAGTGTCAGACTCTCCTCGATGCGATTTTCCAAAATTCAGATTAAGTCGTTATGGTCAAAGATACACATGGTTTACTGAAGGGCGACAGGGATATCTGCATTCTCCGCATTGGCAACCTTGGAACTGTTGCAAAGCATGATCTGCACCCGTTGTGCCAGCGTTGCATCCCCCAGTAAACTGGTCAAATCAATCGCGAGTACCCTGGAAAGTGGCTGCTGAATGGAAGGGCAACTGCCGCTTTTTTTCAGATAGAGCACAACGGTTTCTGGATTCGTCTTCAGATAGACGCCATTCCAAATCACTTGAAAGAGATCCCCCTCTCCACAGGAGCTGTAGGATACCGTGACCTGTAGCGTGGCATGAACCTTGATTGCCTTGACTATTTCGAACGCGCCGCAATAGGTGGGGGAGCGCAACAAATTGGCTTCGTTGGATGCCAAGGTGCTGGTCAGCAGTTGCACCGCACTGCCATTCGACATTGCGTCCTTCGATTCTTCGACGGTTTCATGCGTACAACACAAGAGAGAGAGTCCGACAAACACGAGGATCAAAAACCTGTTCATCATCATACAAAAGAGGATTTGTCACCCATACGAATCATCCGCCCGATTCGCTACAGTCACCACAGGGGAAGCGAACCATGTGATCCTATTTTTCTTGGGGAGTTTTCGTGAGATCAGCCAGGTAAAGCTTCCCGAGTGCTGAAATCGTTTCATCGATCGGTGTATATTGAAAATGGATGGCCCGTGTAATGGCCGATCCGTCATAAAGCGTCTTCCGGAAGGAACTTCTTGCAGTATCGCGCGTCAGGGCAGGTGCGTGGCCTGTGAATTTCGCAAGAAGGCCGCTTGAGCGCCAGGCAAGGGCAACCATCCATCGGCTGGCCTTAAACCGGGCAGAAGGTCGGTTCACCGAACGGGCCATTTGATCAAAGAGTGACCGATAGCTTAGATTTTCGGCAGAAAGGAGATACCGCCTGCCCTTGAGTTCATCCCAACGATCGGATCGGATCAACAGGACAATGGCAGCCGCCACATCTTGCGCGGAGACAAAGCCGGTCTGACCGGGCGTGTAAAATTTCATTCCGTCATGGGCTATCTTGAACAGGGCGGGAGAACCCTTGTCCCAGTTTCCCGCCCCCAGGATGACGGATGGGTTGACAATTACAGCCGGCAATCCCTCTTCCACCGCTCTCCAGACTTCCATCTCTGATTGAAACTTGCTCTCAGAATAGGCCGACCTGCGCCGGTCGTTTTTCCAGGTCAGTTCTTCTGTGACAGGTATCTCGTCCTCACCCTCACCAAGTGCGGCAATGGAGCTGACATGGCAAAAACGGGTGATGCCCAGTTCCAGGGCTACTTCAGTCAGGAGCGCTGTGGTCTGCACATTGCCGGCAATCATCTCCTCTTTTTCACGGGGATCGAAGGAGACCCTGGCTGCCGCATGAATCACTGCATCGGCACCCTTCATCAACCGAAACAAAGACTCCGGATCCGTCAGGTCACCCTCCACCCATTCGATCCTGCTTAGCCACTTCTCCGGATCTTCGCTGTACCAGGCAAAGATTTTCCGTACGGTGGTCAGGTCGGAAGCGGGTCTTCTGATGGCACGGACTGGTAGCTGATTTCTTGTGAGTTCAAGTAGCAAATGTGCCCCGAGCATTCCGGTTCCTCCGGTAAGAAAGATCATGGAAAATTATTTTTTGGGATTATAGGTTCTGTCCAGTTGCTTGCAAAGGATTTTTTCAATCTCCTTCATCTTTTGATAGGTAGCCATCAACTCCATCGATTGGTCAAAATTGGCTGTCGCATTGGCCAGCTTCATCTCTGCTTCGATACGGATCATCATCACAGAGACAACCCTGAGCTTGTACTCCCTGACGAGCTTGGGTATCACCACCTGCAGCAAATCCTCCTCCTTCTCGATGTAACTGCCTCCCCGTTCCCAATAGGGACTGATCGGGTGTTTTTCGGAAAGAAGGTCGGAGGCCAGCATGGATACCGCCGGATTCGGATGTAGCGAGAAATAACGGGCTGCATCAAATTCGGGATCGGTGAATCGCCCCTTGTACTCCTCAAGGATCTTTTGAATCAGGGGATCGACAGAGGTCATGTTGTCGATCTCCATCTCAGACAACACGTAACTGGCGACCGATTCTGAGACCCATTGGCCACTCTCCTCATGAAGAAAATCGTAGATCTTCAGATGACCATATTTCAAGAGTACCCGAAGGATCTCCTTTTCTTCGAGTTCGAAGGGATTGACGATGGATTGGGTCGACCGCTCCTCCTGGCGACCTTTGTCCTGCGGTGCAGACTCCTGCGTTCCGGCCGACTCTTCCCTTGGAGCAGGGGAGGAGGCCTCCAGCTTCTTTTGCTTTAACTTCCGTATCTCGTTGTAGAGCACATCTTCTTTAACATCCAACAACCGGCTGCACTCCTTCAGGTACTCCGTCCGCACAATCTCTTCCGGAATCACCGAAATGGAGCCGACGATATCGGTAATCAACCGGGCCCTGGCCAAAGGATCGTTCTCTGTCCCCGTCAGCAGAATCCGGGTCTTGAACTTGATGAAGTCGGTCTCGTTTTCACGGATGTAAGCCTTCAGTTGGGTGGAACTGAGGGTTTTCGAAAAGGAGTCGGGATCTTCTCCCTCAGGTAACGGCAACACCTTGACATTGATCCCCTCTTCCAGGACCAGGTCGATCCCCCGCATCGAGGCTTTGATCCCTGCCGGGTCTCCGTCGTAAATGATGGTAATGTTCTTCGTAAAACGCCGGATCAGCCGGATTTGATCTACGGTCAAAGAGGTACCGGAGGAGGCTACGACATTTTCGATGCCGGACTGATGCAAGGCCATTACATCGGTATATCCCTCCACCAGATAGCATTTGTCCTCCTGAATGATGGCCCGCTTTGCGGGATAGATGCCGTAAACGATCCGGCTTTTATGATAGATATCTGACTCCGGCGAGTTCAGGTATTTGGCGATGGTCTTGTCCTGTGAGAGGGTCCTTCCGCCAAAGGCTATCACCCTGCCTGAGATACTATGAATGGGAAACATCACCCTTCCTGCAAAACGATCCCGAATCCAATCTTCTCTTTTGATGGTCAGTCCGGTCTTTTCCAGATACTCCATCTTGTATCCCTCTTTCAGCGCTGCCTGGGTAAACAGATCCTTCCCTTCCGGGCAATATCCCAGCCCGAATTTTCGAACGGTCTCATCGCGGAAACCCCTTTCATGAAAATAGCCTAGCCCGATTGCCTTGCCAAATTCGGTCTCCCACATCTGCGCAGCAAAATATTTCTGGGCAAACTCCGAGACGATGATCTGACTTTCGTGGTCGTTTCGCTCCTGTATGTCTTCCGGCCGCTCCTCGCGTTCCTGAACTTCGATGTGGTATTTTCTGGCCAGCCAGCGCAACGCCTCCACGTAGGAGAGGTGCTCATGCTCCATGATGAAATTGACCGACGATCCCCCTTTTCCGCAACCGAAACATTTGTAAATCCCTTTCGAGGGAGAGACATTGAAGGATGGGGTCTTTTCGTTGTGAAACGGACAGAGTCCTAGCAAGTTCGTTCCCCTGCGTTTCAGGGTAACAAACTCACCCACAACCTCAGTGATTTCGGCTGTGTCAAGGATACGCTGTACGGTGGCCTGATCGATCATGAGAACAAAGGTAGTAAAAAAGGGTTGGAGTCAGGAAAACGGTGATGGGAATCCGGAGACCGGAGTCCGGAAGAGAAAGGGACATGGTTTGTGTGGAATCCGGCATTGGATTTCCCGGGAAGGTTTTGGAAGGAATGCAGGAAGAATGGGAAAAGTATGGCCAGAGACGGTTCAATCCCTCTTTTCTCCTGCTGTTCGGAGGTGAACGGAGAAAATGGTCGATTGCCTCCGGAAATTGCATGCCTGACTACTTTTTCTCGTCATTTTGCCGTAAATTATATCATGAATAATCCACCCGACAACGCTGATGAAGAACTGATTGCCAAGATCGCCCTCTCCCTGGTTCCCGGGATCGGCTGCGTCACGGCCAAATCCTTGATTGCCTATTGCGGAGATGCAGCAAAGGTCTTTCAGGAAAAGGAAAGGCACCTCCGGGCCATTCCGGGGATCGGTACGGTCATAGCCGGAAACATCCATCGTGCCAAGGTTCGGCAAAGGGCCGAAAAGGAATTGGAATTCATCCGGAAGAACAAAATTCGACCCCTCTTCTACCTCGACCCCGACTATCCGCAAAGATTAAAATCCTGTATCGATGCTCCGTTGCTGCTTTTCTGCAAAGGGGATCCCAATCTGAACTTTCCGCGTGTGATCAGCATCGTTGGTACACGCAAGGCCACAGAATATGGCCGTGGACTCGTCGACAAACTGGTGGCTTCCCTGGCAGAACAAAGATATAAGGTTCAGATAATCAGCGGACTGGCTTACGGAATCGACATTCAGGCCCACAAGTCGGCGCTCCACCACGGTCTTTCCACGGTCTGTGTATTGGCCCATGGACTTGAGACCGTCTATCCATCCCTGCATAAATCCATCGCGCTGGAGATGTGTGCGAAAAATGGAGGGATGGTCAGCGACTTTCCAAGCCATTCGTTGATCGATCGGAAAAATTTTCTTCGCAGAAACCGGATCATTGCGGGCATGGCTGATGTCATTGTCGTGGTGGAATCCGCCTGCAAAGGTGGGGCTTTGCTCACCGCCGAGCTGGCCAACTCCTACAACCGGGATGTCTTTGCCTTTCCCGGCAGGGTAGGAGAGAGCACCTCGGAAGGAACCCACTTCCTGATCAAAACGAACCGTGCCGGACTCATTGAACGTCTGTCGGACATCGAATGCGCGATGAATTGGCAACAGGGGAAAGGCAGTCCGGAAGCTACCCAACCCCGGCTTTTCGATGATCTGACCCCCAATGAACGAATGATTGCCGACCTTCTCCGCTCCGAAGGTGAACTGCCCATCGACCAACTCTCCATCCAAAGTGGACTGCCCATTTCTGCCCTTTCCTCCCTATTGTTGGCACTCGAATTCAGTGGCGTGGTCAAATGCCTGCCAGGTAAAGTTTTCAGGTTGCTCTAAAAAGTTGTTACTTTGCAGCTTCATAACCCGTTTGTCCACAGGGGCAGGGTGGTAGCACAAATTAGGATGAGCAACAATTTTGAACAATTCGGGATCGGTAAATCCATTCTGAAAGCGCTGGACGAAATCGGTTTTCAAGATCCGACTCCGGTTCAGGAACTGGCCATCCCGGTCATCAAATCGGGACAGGACATGATGGGTATCGCCCAAACCGGCACGGGAAAGACTGCGGCCTACCTGATCCCCATCCTCATGAAACTGGTGAAGGCCGAAGGAAGCGATCCCAGGGCACTGATCCTGGTTCCCACCCGCGAACTGGCCATCCAGGTGGGAGAGGACCTGAAGGAGCTCTCCCAATTCACCAACCTGCGTTCTGCTGCAGTCTTTGGAGGCATCGGCTGGACCAAGCATGCCGAGTTGGTCGAACCAGGTGTCGATCTCGTGGTTGCGACACCGGGTCGGCTGTGGGATTTGTACAAAGTGGGAGCCATCAAACTGAAGAAGATCAAAATGCTGGTGATTGATGAGGCCGACCGGATGCTGGACATGGGTTTTCTCCCCCAACTCCATCAACTTTTCGAGGTGATCCCACCCAAAAGACAGAACCTGCTCTTCTCGGCAACCTTCTCCGAAAAAATTGAAAAGGTCAGTGATGAGTTTCTCACCTTCCCCGTCCGGGTAGAGGTGACACCTTCGGCTACCACTGCCGACAAGGTGGAACAGTTTTTCTTCCGTACACCCAATGTGCGGACCAAACTGAATCTGATCAATTATCTTCTGAAAGACAGCGAATTGTACAAGCGAGTCATCGTGTTCTGTGCTACCAAGGAAAATGCAGAATTTGTCTTCCGGATTCTGGACAGAAAGACGGAGGGAGAGGTTCGGGTACTTCATTCCAACAAGGCCCAGAACAGCCGAATCAATGCCATCCAGGCTTTTAAGGAGGGCAATGTGAGGGTTTTGATCTCAACAGATGTCTCGGCACGTGGCATCGATGTAACCCAGGTATCCCACGTAATCAATTTTGATCTGCCCCCCAACTACGAAGATTATGTCCACCGCATCGGGCGGACAGCCCGTGCCCATCAGGAGGGAGTTGCCATCTCCTTTTTGAAACCGGCTG
>JAJTBP010000020.1 GCA_021286825.1 Marinilabiliales bacterium
CCATCTTCCCGACAAGAAACACCTCATCGTCGACTCTAAGGTATCGCTGGTAGCCTACGAACGAATGGTCAATGCGTCCGATGATGAACTCAGGTCACGCTATCTTAACGAGCATCTGAAGTCCCTGCGCTCCCACATCAAACTGCTTTCCGAGAAGCATTATCCCACCGCGCGGAACCTCAACAGCCCGGATTTTGTCCTGCTCTTCCTTCCCATTGAATCCTCTTTTAGTGTGGCCATTCAGGAAGACCAGGAGTTGTTTGGCTATGCCTGGGACAACAAGGTGGTCATCGTGAGTCCGTCGACTTTGCTGGCCTCGCTTCGAACGGTCGCCTCCATCTGGAAACAGGAGAATCAGACCCGCAATGCCATGGAGATCGCTGCGGTTGGGGCAACGCTTTACGACAAGTTTGCCGGATTTGTACAGGACCTGGAAAAGGTGGGAAAAGGAATCGACAATGCCCAACTGACCTATGCGGAGGCCATGAAAAAACTTCAATCGGGAAAGGGCAATCTGATTCGCACCACCGAACGACTAAGGGAACTGGGTATCAAAACCCAAAAATCGCTGCCGGATAGTTTAGATGATAGGGAGACACCGGAAGAGGCTGAAGGCTGATTTCAGTCGTACAGCACCAGATGACTGGCGATGAGCGCTGTGGCAAACAATAGGAACAAGACCTCTTTCCAGAAGAACTTTTTGCCCGTCATGAAAAAATGGGTCATCAGGTAGGAGACCGGTATGGTGAGCACCGCGATGATGGCCAGTCCTGTGGAGGAGAAGATGAAGGTGGAAGGAATACTCAGTCCGAGCATCCAGTAAATGATGATGAAATATTTCCGGGTACTCATCCGGCGAATGCTGACAGAATTGATCAGGGACAGACTGCCCAGTGCCGAAAGAACGAAAATGAATCCGGTCACTATCAGGAAAGCAATCTTGAAGATGAATTGGTTGTTGACCACCTTTAACCCCTCCACTACAGCCGTATAAGCCGCCTTGTCGCCATTGGTGACATAGAGAAAAGACCACAGAAATAGCCAGGGAATGGTAAAACCAATCAGGGGAATGACCAGCAATCGCCAGTTATCGTTCTTTTGAAGCACAAAGATGCTGATCCAGATCAGGGGGATCATCGTGACCACGGGAAGGTAAAAGAGCGCCGCCACCGACAGGAAAAAAGAGGCATTGAAGGTAGAAGAGATCTCCCGTTTCCGGTGATAGGTGAGGAAAATATAGTAGACCGATAACAAGACAAACAAGGTGGCCGGATAGACCGGATGAAAGGTCTGAAGCGAGGGAAAAGAGGAGATGATGCTCACGTACAATACGCCGGGAAGGAAAGTTCGGTGCGGAAGAAACTGAAATTCATAGCTCAGCAGCGAAATGACAATGGCATTGAGCAAAAGCAGAATAAAGCCGGTCAGTACAGATGCCAGCGGATGTCCGACATAGTAGGAAGACCAAAAGACAAACAGCGGCATCATTCCCTCACCCTGCAACGGGGGCAAGGCCACAGGCTGCTTCAGCGGCTCCATCCAAAAAAGGAAGGCCACCAGCGGAATCAGGATGACACTGTAAACACTCTTGCTGTTGAAAATTCTTAAAAACATGACGACACCCGGCCTCCAATTAATGTTTCAGATCAAATCCGATATCCTTTCTAAAATACATCTCTTTGAATTCCACCAGGGCAGCACTTCGGTAACTGGCACCCAGGGCATTTTCCATCGTTTCTGCCAATGAACTGACGGCCAACACACGGCCTCCGTTGGTCACCACACCCGCCTCGGTTGCTTTGGTTCCGGCATGGAACACGACACTCTCAGTGACCTTCTCCAGACGATGGATCACATCCCCTTTGGCAAAGGAGCCAGGATATCCACCGGCCACGACAACCACGGTCACGGCAGTTCCGGGATCAACCAACAACTCCTTCTCATCCAGGTTTCCTTCAGCTACCCCTTTGAACAACTCCACCAGGTCAGACTGGATTCTCAGGATGACGGCTTCCGTTTCCGGATCGCCCATACGGACATTGTATTCAATCAGATAGGGATCGCCGGCACAATTCATCAATCCAAGGAAGATGATCCCTTGAAACGGAATGCCCTCTTTCCGAAGACCTTCCAGTGTTGGAAGGACCATTCTCTCCTCTACTTTGTGCATAAAGGCTTCATCGGCAAAAGGTACCGGAGAAACGGCTCCCATCCCACCGGTATTCAATCCGGTATCGCCCTCTCCGATCCGTTTGTAATCCTTGGCAACCGGAAGAATTTTATGGTGGATCCCATCCGTTAGCACAAAAACAGAACACTCCACGCCGGAAAGGTATTCTTCGATGACCACCGTGGCGCTGGCGTTGCCGAACATACCTCCCAGCATGTTGCGCAACGCTTCGACAGCCTCTTGTAACTGATCCAGGATCAAGACCCCTTTGCCTGCTGCCAGTCCGTCGGCTTTCAGCACATACGGTGGCCGAAGGGATCCCAGGAAACGAATACCCTCTTCAACATTGTCCAGGGTAACCGAGCAATGCCGCGCAGTCGGAATGCCCTGACGAAGCATAAACTCCTTGGCAAACTCCTTGCTGCCCTCCAGTCTGGCTCCGGCAGCTACCGGTCCGATGACGGGAATGTGGCACAGATCAGGTTCCGAGAGGAAAAAATCATGAATGCCGGCAACCAGCGGCACTTCAGGACCCACCACCACCATATCGATGTGATGCGTCTGAACAGCCTTTGCAATAGACGGAAAATCTGTTCCTTCGATGGAAAGATTGGTGCCCAACTGAGCAGTACCTGCATTGCCTGGAGCAATGTACAAATGGTCCAATTGGTTGCTCTGTTTCAATTTCCAGGCGAAGGCATGCTCACGGCCACCGGATCCTATGAGGAGAATGTTCATAATCGGTATTTGAAATACAAAATAACGAAGATTTTCCTTTAAAATGCCAATGAACAGGCCTTTCCGGAAATTTATCTTAATTTTGGTGAAAGGGGACGTACACTTGCTTGTTCCGGGTGCACCCACCGACAGGCAGGTTGTTCTTCCATCAGCCCACGATCAAAAAACTGACCGGTAGCACGGTTGCAATCCTGCGGGGTCCTCTCCTGCTGGCTGGCAACCAAACCCTTGATACAACATAACTTTTAACATACACCAAATGTCTGATCAATCCATCACGGTGGTGGGCAGTACCAACACCGACATGGTCATCAAGACCTCAAGATTGCCAATGGCCGGAGAAACTATTCTTGGCGGGGATTTCTTCATGAATCCGGGGGGCAAAGGGGCCAACCAGGCTGTTGCGGCTGCCCGTCTTGGTGGGAAGGTGACCTTCGTGGCCAAGACCGGAGACGATCTTTTTGGTCGTCAGGCGAAACAACTCTTTGATTCGGAACAGATCCGTACCGATTTCCTCTTCCACGACCCGGAGACCCCTTCCGGCATCGCCCTCATCACGGTCGACGACAAAGCAGAAAACTGCATCGTGGTGGCTCCGGGTGCCAATGCAAAACTTGGAAAGGAGGAGATCTCATGCGCCAGTGATGCCATATGCGGTTCTTCGATCCTGCTGATGCAACTGGAGATACCCCTGGAAACCGTGGTGATGGCTGCGGAGATGGGACATGGTGCGGGATCTCGCGTCATCTTGAATCCGGCTCCGGCTCAAAAGCTTCCAGAGGAACTCTATCCCCATCTCTACCTGATCACCCCGAATGAGACCGAAGCAGAATGGTTAACGGGGATCCCCGTGAAAGACATCCCCGGTGCCATAGAGGCCGCCCGATGGTTTCGGGCAAAAGGGGTCACCGTAGCAGTCATTACCCTTGGCGGACAAGGGGCACTGATCGTCACGGATGAGTTGTGCGAAGTGGTGCCGGCCTTTCCGGTGACGCCTGTCGATACCACTGCAGCCGGAGACTGCTTCAATGGTGCGTTGGCTGTCGCCCTTTCCGAAGACATGGATCTGAGAGATGCCATCCGCTTCGCCAACAAAGCCGCCTCCCTTTCCGTCACCCGACTCGGGGCACAAGCCTCTGCACCCCATCGCGAAGAGATGGGAAAGGATTTCTGATTTTTTCGAAAGTATCCGCCATTCTCTTATAAGTGAACACAATGGCTCCTTTCAACCGTGAACGTTTTGTAACCGATCCCATGAAAAAAAAGACCTGCCTTTTTGCGGCACTCCTGATGTGCCTCTTTTTTGCCTCTTGCCGGCAACCCGTCTCAAAAGAGATATCTCCCGTGAAAATCATTCTGGATACCGACATCGGCCCTGACTTCGATGATGTGGGGGCACTCACCCTCTTGCACGCCATGGCCGACAGCGGGAAAGCCGAGATCCTGGGTGTCATGGCTTCCAACAAGGACTCTCTGGTGGTTCCGGTCATCCAGGTGATCAACACCTATTTCGGGAGGAGCAACTTACCGGTGGGCGGACCGAAAAATCCGGGCGGTGTATGCCTGGGATCAGACAAACACTGGCCCGATTCGCTTGTCAGGAGATTTCCCTATCAACGGCTATCGCCGGATCGCTTACCCGATGCTGTTTGGCAATACCGCAAACTGCTGGCTTCCCAGCCCGACCATTCCGTCACAATCGTAACCATCGGGTTTTTGACCAACCTGGCCCACCTGATCGATTCGAAGGGAGATACCCTTTCCCCGCTGGACGGGAGATTACTCGTTGAAAAGAAAGTGCAGAAGCTGGTCTCAATGGCCGGATGGTTCCCCTCGGGCAAGGAGTACAACCTCTACATGGATTCACTGGCCTCTGCCCATGTCTACCGCGAATGGCCATCCCCTGTGATCTTCACCGGATTTGAAGTGGGTGAAAAGATTCACACCGGTCTGGAATTGGTCAGACAAGGCGACCGGAGCAGTCCGGTGGCAGAGGCGTTCCGCATTGCCATGGCTGGCGTACAAGCCGATATCAACGGCCACATGAGCTGGGATCAGACGGCCGTCCTGATTGCAATCTTTGGGACCGATCGTTTCTTTCAGTCCGTTCCCGGTCGGATTATGGTCCGCCCGGATGGCAGCAACGGATGGGAAAACCTACAGGAAGGGAAACAAAGGTATGTGACCATTCGCGGACAAGTTCAAGATCTGGAACATTTTATTGATGCCCGGATGTTGCACAAACCCCTTACGCATCCCACAAGATAAGCATGACCCTTTCCTACCGTTCACCAATTTTCGAATCCAAACCCGAATCATGAAAAGAACCATCATTTTATTTATGCTCCTTGTCGGAGCACTGGTTGGCTGCCAGAAGCAAGACCCTTCTGTCAGAATCCTCAAGGCCGATCTATTGAAAGACAAAATTGCCGGGGGATGGGCAGGCAAAATCATCGGGGTAACCTATGGGGCCCCTACCGAATTCCACGCATTGGGAAAGACTTTTGAAGACACTATCCGATGGAAAGCCTCCGACGTACGGGGTGCCCTCTTCCAGGATGATCTCTACGTGCAGCTTACCCTGATGATGACCATGGATCGGTTCGGAAGGGATGCACCGGCCAAACGATTCCAGGAGTTGTTTGCCAAATCCGGTTACATGCTTTGGCACGCCAATGCCCAAGCCAGAAAAAACTATTTTGACAGCATCTTCCCCCCAAGATCCGGGGCTCCGGAATTCAATTTCCACGCCAATGACATTGATTTCCAGATCGAGGCTGATTACATTGGTTTCATGTCTCCCGGCATGCCCAACAAGGCTGCTGCTCTTGCAGACAAGACAGGCCACATCATGAATTACGGAGATGGATTTTATGGTGGATTGTTTGTCTCGGCCCTCTATGCGGAGGCATTTTTTGAGAGTGATGTCCGGAAAATTGTAGAGAAGGCACTGCTCTCGCTTCCCGCCGCCTCCGACTATCACAAAATGATCCGCGAAGTGCTTGACCTGAGCCTTCAATCCCCGGCCGACTGGCATCCCGTCTGGGAAAGACTCGAAAAGGATTGGGGTAGGACACACATCTGCACGGCAGGTGAAGCCTTCAACATCGACGCCAAGATGAACGGAGCCTACATCGTGATCGGACTGCTTTACGGTGGAGGAGATGTCATGAAGACGCTGGAAATTACGACAAGATGCGGACAGGACTCCGATTGCAACCCATCGAATGCAATGGCTGTTCTGGGTGTCATCAAGGGATTCAGCCATTTGCCTGAGCCAATGCAGTCGGCCATCCATGCAATGAAGGACTCCACTTTCATCTTTACCGATTATACCTTCTCCAAAGCCGTCGAAAACACCTATGGTTATGCTGCAAAAAACATCCTCGAAGGGGGTGGAAGCTTGAAAGGCGACGAATGGCAGATCAAAAAGGAAGATCCGGTGGCAGTGCCGCTGGAGGTCAGTTTTCCGCGGATGACGCTCCTGGAGAAAGTCTCTATTTTCGATAGCCGGAGATGGCAATTCACCGGAAATTGGAAATGTTACCGAAACAAGGATGAAGACAGCGGCAAGGAGTCTGACCAGGCGATGTACGCGGAATCGAAGGGGGATGCCCTCTCCTTTGCCTTTGAGGGTACGGCAATTGCCTTGGAAGGCAACTGGAAGCAAGACGGAGGCAAGGCTACACTGGTGTTGGACGGGACACCTGTTTCTACCTTTGATACCTACTTCTATTACAACAAGCAGGAACAGGCTCCGATCACCATCTGTCACCTGCTGAACCTGAAACCCGGGAAGCATCTGCTAAAGCTGGTGGTGACCGGTGAGAAGAAACCAGAAGCCACCGGAAGCCGGATTTACATCTCCGATGCGTTGGTATTCAAGGAGGATTCCGCCCATTGAGTCATCCAATGGAAATCCTGCTGACAACCGCAGGCAGAAGCAAAAACTTCTGAGCATAGGATCATCAAAGCAAACAAGTCATTCAGAAAACATACAACCAAACAACCATCCATTATGTACATCGTTGAAAGTTACACCGTTGCTGTCCTCCTCACTTTTGTCACGATGCTGTGCTGGGGATCCTGGGCAAACACGCAGAAATTGGCCGAGAAATCGTGGCGATTCGAATTGTTCTATTGGGACTATGTACTGGGCATTGTCATGATGGCGCTGCTCTTTGCCTTTACCCTGGGAAGCATGGGTGAAGGGGGCAGAGGCTTTTTGACCGATCTCAGGCAGGCGGATCCGGCCAATCTGGGGCGTGCCCTGCTGGGAGGAATCCTATTCAATGCGGCCAACATCCTCGTTGCGGCTGCCATAGCCATTGCAGGCATGTCGGTAGCCTTTCCGGTGGGTATTGGTCTGGCTCTGGTGTTGGGAGTGATCATCAATTTCCTGGCGACTCCGCAGGGAAACGGACAATGGTTGTTTACCGGAGTAGCCCTGGTCACAGCGGCCATCGTAACAGACGCCATCGCCTATCGGAAAAAAGCCACCCAAAGCAGCAAAGTGCCCACCAAGGGTATCGTACTCTCCCTGATCGGAGGGATCCTGATGGCCCTTTTCTACCGTTTTGTGGCCAGTTCAATGGCATCAGACTTCGTTCATCCCCAGGCTGGGTTGCTTACACCCTATACCGCCACCGTGATTTTCTCATTGGGCATTCTGGCAAGCAATCTGCTTTTCAACACGCTGCTGATGAAAAGGCCCTTTGAAGGCCAACCCGTTACCTACTCCAGCTACTTCAAGGGAGGGCTCAAAGAACACATGACCGGTATCCTGGGGGGCATGATCTGGTGCATTGGCATGTCATTCAGCATCATCGCTGCCGGGAAAGCTGGATTTCCCATCTCATACGGACTGGGGCAGGGTGCAACCCTGGTTGCCGCACTCTGGGGTGTCTTCATCTGGAAGGAGTTCAAGGGAGTCAAGGGTACAAATCTGCTGCTGACCGCCATGTTCTTGCTATTTTTCATAGGGATTGGTATGATCATTTATGCCGGAACGATCTGATATCCAAACACCAAGACAAAAGTAAAGGGAACCCGGACAGGATTCCCTTTTCTTTTGTTGATGCGCAACCTAGCTGGCTTGGAGCCTCAAGGTGCTGATCCGCTCGATTTTTTCGAGGGCAAATTCGGGTGTGATGACCATGTTCTTGTTGCCATCGGATGGCATGTCGAACATGGCATCGATCATGATGGTTTCGCAGATGGAACGCAGACCACGAGCTCCCAATTTGAATTCGATGGCTTTATCGACGATGAGATCCAGCGTCTCCTCCTTGAATTCGAGCTGAATACCATCCATCTCAAATAGTTTGTGATACTGACGGATGATGGAATTCTTGGGTTCTGTGAGGATTTTGCGCAACGACTCCCTGTCCAATGGCACCAGATAGGTTAGCACGGGCAAACGTCCCACGATTTCCGGGATGAGGCCGAAGGCACGAAGATCCTGGGGTGAGACATACTGCAAGAGATGCTCCCGATCGATTTTGCCATTCTCGGCCACGGCTTTGTAGCCCACCACCTTGGTATTCAGACGGAGACCAATCTTCCTTTCGATTCCTTCGAATGCTCCCCCGCAGACAAAAAGGATATTTTTGGTATCCACCGGGATCATCTTCTGTTCAGGATGTTTTCTTCCCCCCTGAGGTGGCACATTGACCACCGAACCTTCCAGCAGTTTCAGCAATCCCTGCTGAACCCCTTCTCCGGAGACATCCCGAGTGATGGAGGGATTGTCCCCTTTGCGGGCAATCTTATCGATCTCGTCGATGAAGACAATCCCACGTTCAGCAGCTTCCACGTTGTAATCGGCAGCCTGCAGCAAGCGGGTCAGCAGACTCTCGATGTCCTCACCTACGTAACCGGCCTCGGTCAGCACCGTGGCATCCACGATGGTGAAGGGGACGTGCAGCATTTTGGCGATGGTCTTTGCCAGCAAAGTTTTGCCAGTTCCTGTTGGACCCACCAGAATGATGTTGGATTTTTCGATCTCGGTGCCATCTTCCGACACCTTTTGGTTCAACCGTTTGTAATGGTTGTATACGGCAACGGAAAGAATCTTTTTGGCATCGTCCTGTCCGATCACATATTGATCCAGAAAGGCCTTGATCTCCCTGGGCTTTTTCAGCTCCACTCCATGAAGGTCAAAACCCACATTCTTCTTGAATTCTTCCTCAACGATCGAATGGGCCTGTTCAATGCAATTCTCGCAGATATGGCCTTCCATTCCTGCGATCAGCAACTGGACATCCTTCTTCTCTCGCCCGCAAAACGAACATCTGTCAACTTTCTTCATTCCCATCTCTCAATTGTACGGTAAACTGTCAGGCTATTTCTTTTGTCTGATCAGGACTTCATCAATCATGCCATAGGCTTTTGCCTCTTCGGCAGTCATCCAGTAATCACGGTCGGAATCCTTCTCCACCTTTTCCAGGGTCTGTCCTGAGTGAACGGCGATGATCTCATACAACTCGCGTTTCAGCTTCATGATTTCGCGGGCAGTAATTTCGATATCGGATGCCTGGCCCTGCGCTCCCCCCATGGGTTGATGAATCATGATCCTTGAATGTTTGAGGGCGGATCGCTTCCCGTGTGTACCGGCTGTCATCAGCACGGCTGCCATGGAAGCAGCCATCCCGGTGCAGATGGTGGCGATGTTGCAATTGATGTATTGCATGGTATCATAGATGCCAAGACCTGCGTGAACCGATCCCCCCGGTGAATTGAAGTAGATCTGGATGTCCTTTCCCGGATCGGAGGATTCCAGAAAAAGCAACTGGGCCTGGATGATGTTGGCCACATAATCGTCGATTGGAACCCCCAAAAAGATGATCCGATCCATCATCAATCGGGAGAAAACATCCATCTGTGCGATGTTCATCTGACGCTCCTCAATGATTGTCGGGGAAATATAACTGGCATGGATCGATTCAAACTTGTGCAGGGAAAGACTGCTGATGCCCATTTGCTTCGTAGCAAATTTGCGGAATTCATCACTTTTCTGATTCATGACTGTGTGATTTAAAATGAAAAAACTTTGTAAAACCGGATCTCTCTTTTACTACGAAAAAAGTACAAATCCTGTTTTACAAAGTTATGAAAATTAGAACGTCCGTTGTATCCCGGAACGAAGATTCCGGTCAAGGAAGGCTCCTATTTTTCGAAAAGATCGTCAAAAGCCTGTTGTGTTACAGACTTGATCTCCAATCCGGCATTTGCCTTCAGGAAATCAAGGACAAGGCCTTCAGACCGTTTCTCAATGAGCCGGTGCCGTTCTTCCTCATTCTTCAGGATGGATTGGGCATAATTGTCGAGGTATTCATCCGGTACGTTGAACATACCATATTGGCGGAACTGCATCAAGGCTGTCTCTTTGGCAAGGGCCACCACATCGGCTTCAGCCACCTGCAACTGGTTATCCTTGGCGATCCGATTCTTGATAAGGGTCCATTCAAGATCCTTGACGAAGTGGTCGAACTCTTCGTCGATCTGTTCGCGTGTTACCTTTTCATTGGAATAGACAAGCCACCTTTTGAGAAACTCAACAGGCAAGGACATGGCAACGTGGGAGGTCAGTGCCTCCTTGGCATCTACCAGGAACCTGTATTCGGACGAGTAGGTGAGGTTGTTTTTGAGATCTTCCGCAATTTTCTCGCGGAACTGCTCTTCTGTTGTCACCTCTGAATCACCGCCCAATGATTTCTTGTAGAGCTCTTCGTTCAATTCAGCCGGAACGAAGGTGGTTACCTTTTCAACGGTGAGTTCGAAGTCAGAGGTCAGGGTCTCGGCCTGCTCGTCACTGATTTTAAGCACCTGCTTGGTGTAGTGGGGATTCTCAAAAGCCTTGGCTGGGTTGAAGTTGAAGACATCGCCTGCCTTCTTGCCCAACAAGGAAGCCTTGATCTCTTCCGACTTGACCATCTGGATGGAAACCTGAGCACCGGCAACGGAAATACCTCCGGCCAAAACGGCTCCAGTTTCATCCAACTCCTTCAGTGTAGCCATCAGGTTGTCCTTTTCTCCGGCAATTTCAGCATCCACATAGTTGCCAAAACGGTTACGGAAAGCATCTACCTGGTTGTTGGTCATCTCCTCATCGATGGCGATTTCATAGTAGGGAAGCTTACCCAATTTTTCAAAATCGATTTGAATGGCAGGAGAGATGCCGATGTCAAAAACGAACGCAAAAGTTTCGTCTGTGTCAAAGTCAATGGGCTGCTGCTCTGTCTCGCTGGGAAGCGGTTCTCCAAGAATCTGGAGTCCTTCGTCGTGAATGTATTGCGTTAATTCGTTGCTGAGCTTCTTATTGATTTCCTCGGCCAAAACTGCTTTTCCATACATTTTCTTAATCAATCCGGCGGGAACCATCCCTTTTCTAAAACCGGGCATGTTGGCTTTTTTGCGGTACTCCTTCAGCGTTTCGTTCACTGTGGCTTCGTAATCGCTCTTTTCAATGGTGAGCCGGATCACTGCATTCAGCTCATCGGTGTTTGTTCTGGAAATCTGCATTGAATTGTTTTTTAGTTAACCTCGTCTCTGTTAACAATTTGATTGTTGAAAAGTCAAAAAACTATCCTCTCTTTCGGATGGTTGCACCCCATCTCTATTTAAAAACCGCCTTCACTTCCAAGAGGATGAGGCGGTTATTATGCTGTGCGGACGAAGGGACTCGAACCCCCACGCCTCTCGGCACCAGATCCTAAGTCTGGCACGGCTACCAATTACGCCACGTCCGCATTTTTCGAACTGCAAATATACAATTTTTTTTATTACAGCGATTTAAAAAAATCATGCATCGCCGCTTAACTCTTCGACCTCACTTTTTCCCTTCTTGTTGGGGCGTCTCAACTCGAAATTCTGCCCCAAGTAGAGCCGGCGGACCTCATCATCGGCTGCCAGCTCTTCGGCCGAGCCGCTGTTGAGGATTTTTCCGTCATACAACAAGTAGGAGCGGTCGGTGATGGAGAGGGTCTCATGAACGTTGTGGTCGGTAATGAGGATGCCAATGTTTTTGTCCTTCAGTTTGAAAACGATCTGTTGGATGTCTTCGACAGCAATCGGGTCCACCCCTGCAAAGGGCTCATCCAGCAGAATGAAAGCCGGATTGATGGCAAGGCATCTGGCAATCTCTGTCCTGCGTCGTTCTCCGCCGGAAAGTTGAATGCCGAGACTTTTCCGGATGTGCTGGAGTCCGAATTCCGTCAGCAATGATTCCAGCTTCTCCTGTTGGTACTCTTTTGTGAAGTCGGTCATCTCGAGAATCGAACGGATGTTGTCCTCGACACTCATCTGCCGAAAGACCGATGCCTCCTGGGCAAGGTATCCAATGCCCAATTTGGCCCTTTTGTATACCGGATAGGAGGTAATGTCCGTTTCATCGAGGTATATGGCTCCCCCATCCGCCTTGATCAGTCCGACAATCATGTAAAAGGAGGTTGTTTTCCCAGCACCGTTTGGGCCCAGCAATCCAACGATCTCCCCCTGTTCCAGTTCAATGGAAACACCTTTGACGACGGTTCTGCTCCTGTATCTTTTGACGATCTCTTCGGCTCTGAGTTTCATTGCGGGGAATTTGCTTGATTAGCGAGATAAATTATCCAAAAGTATCCGGGAGGCGATCAGGCCTCCAGCAGATCTACATGCTTTCTTTTGCGTTCCACCATTCTCACCAGCAGAATACCCAGTTCATACAGCATGGCCAGAGGTCCGGTGACGAGGAGCATACTGAAGGCATCGGGAGGTGTGATGATGGCTGCCAGACACAAGAGGAGGATGAAGGCATGTCTCCTGTAATGTCGGAAGAAGGAGGTCCCGGCCAATCCCAATTTTGCGATCAGGAACATGACGATGGGCAATTCGAAGACGATGCCGCTACCCAACACGATGGTTGTGACAGCGCCAATGTAAGAGGTGATGTTGATCTGGTTGACCACTTCATTGCTCACCTGGTATCCGCCAAAGAAATGAGTGGTAAGCGGCACAATCAGGTAATAGCCAAAACAAACCCCCAGGATGAAGAGAAAGGTACTGTAAAAAACGGCTGAGGTAATGTGTTTCTTCTCATTTTCATACAGGGCGGGTCTGACAAATCGCCAGAATTCCCAGAGGATGTATGGGATGGCCACAATGATACCGCCAATGATGGCCAAATTCAGGTGAATGCTGAACTGACCGGCCAGATCAATGTTGATCATCTGGAAAGGCTTGGTATTGATGGCAAGATCAGGTGAATTCAATTGGACAGCCAGCCAGCCGAAAAACCGGTTGGTGACAAAATTGGGATTTTTGGGTGCAAGGATCACCTCATCAAAGACAAACTGCTTGTTGAGGAAGACGATGATTCCGCATACGATGACGGCTGCTGAAGCCCTCACCAGATGCCACCGCAGTTCTTCAAGATGCTGGAGAAACGACATCTCCTTTATCTGAGAACCTCTGCCCTCACTTTTTTCGGACTTTGCCGATTTTTTATCCTGGTTCGCCATAAACCACCGTGACTTTAAACTTTTTTCCGGCGCAAATATACGATTCTTTACCTATATGACACATATCCAAACGGAGTTTACCAACCCCTGCGATCCGTTTGTGAAGTCCATTCAAACGGGCTTACGATGGCAAAAATGAAGCCAAAAAATGGCCTGTTCAAGGGTCATTTTTGATATGTTAAATTTTCTTGAATATCCTTAATTGAATTGTAATAAGATCAAAAAATCGTAACTTAGTAAATGAAATCGAATCCGACAATGGAGAAATTCCATTGCAAAGACCGGGAAGACCCTTTCCAAGAGCCCGGCCGGGTATTCCGCCCTTATGGAAAAAACAGGTTTATTTAAGCAAAATGACAGTCGAAGACAAAAATAGGCTCACGGATGAGCTACAAAAATATTTCGGTTTTGATCGCTTCAAAGGACAACAGGAAGAGGTAATCAAAAGCGTCATGGCTGGACAGGACACTTTCGTCCTGATGCCCACCGGTGGGGGAAAGTCCCTCTGTTACCAATTACCGGCCTTGCTGAAAGAGGGCACAGCCATCGTGATCTCCCCGTTGATTGCGCTGATGAAGAATCAGGTGGATGCCATCAGGAGTTTCAGTGTCCATGACGGGATTGCCCACTTCCTGAATTCAAGCCTTACAAAATCGGCCATTCAAAAGGTAAAGGAGGACATTGGGAAAGGTCAGACCAAACTGCTTTATGTGGCTCCTGAGTCACTTACGAAGCAGGAAAACATCGATTTTCTCAAATCGGTCAAGATCTCATTCTACGCCATTGACGAAGCCCACTGTATCTCGGAATGGGGGCATGATTTCCGACCGGAATACAGGCGCATACGTCCCATCGTCAACGAGATCGGACTGGCACCCATCATCGCACTGACGGCCACCGCCACGCCCAAGGTACAGAATGACATTCAGAAAAACCTGGGGATGATGAATGCCAATGTCTTCAAATCCTCCTTTAACAGGCCCAATCTCTTTTATGAAGTAAGGCCAAAGGTTAAGGCAAAAGATCAGATCATCCGGCTACTCCGGAACAATCAGGGCAAATCGGCCATCATCTATTGCCTCAGCCGGAAGAAGGTGGAAGAACTGACCGAATTGTTGCAGGTCAATGGCATCAAGGCATTGGCCTACCATGCCGGCATGGATTCGGCGACCCGTTCGGCCAATCAGGACAAGTTCCTCATGGAAGAGGGGGATGTGATTGTCGCCACCATTGCCTTCGGCATGGGCATCGACAAGCCGGATGTTCGGTTTGTGGTTCACTATGACATCCCCAAGTCCCTGGAGGGATTTTATCAGGAGACCGGCCGTGCCGGCCGGGATGGAGGAGATGGCCGTTGCATCACCTTTTACAGTTACAAAGACATCCAAAAACTGGAGAAATTTATGCAGGGCAAACCGGTTGCCGAACAGGAGATCGGGAAGCAACTGTTGCTTGACACAGTAGCCTTTGCCGAGTCCTCTCTTTGCCGCCGGACGATCCTGCTTCACTATTTTGGAGAAAAATACATCACCGAGAACTGTGAACATTGCGACAACTGTCTGAATCCCAAAGAGCTGATAGAAGGGCAGCATCTCGTCCAAATGGCTCTGCAAGCGGTGGTGGATGTCAAGGAACAGTGCAAAAGCGAGCACCTCGTCAACATCCTCACGGGCAATGAGACTGCTCAGGTCAAGTCGTTTCTGCACAATCAACTCGACATCTTTGGTGAAGGGGATGAATACAAGGACAAATTGTGGAATGCCGTTTACCGGCAATCGATCATCGCCGGCTTTCTGACCAAGGATATTGAAAACTATGGTGTCCTCAAAATGACGGAGAGGGGACGTGAGTACCTGAACAATCCCCGGCCTTTCACCATCGTGAAGAACCACGATTACGATGCCGAGGAGGAGATGGAAGAAGCACCCTCAGGAGCCGGCGCAACCGGTGATCCGGAACTCTTCTCCATGCTCAAGGAGTTGCGTAAGAAAGTGGCGGCCAAAAACAACCTTCCACCCTTTGTCATCTTTCAGGATCCGTCGTTGTCGGATATGTCCATTCAATACCCCACGAATCTGGATGAATTGCAAAACATCATCGGTGTGGGTCAGGGCAAAGCCCAACGATATGGCAAGCCATTTGTCGATCTGATCAAGAGACATGTGGAAGAGAAAGGAATCGAGCGAGCACAGGATTTTGTTGTCCGTTCGGTAGCCAACAAATCAAAGAACAAAGTCTACATCATCCAGAGCATCGACCGGAAAATGCCACTCGATGAGATTGCCTCCTCCAAGGACATGGATATGGATACGCTGCTGACGGAGATCGAAGCCATTGTCAATTCGGGAACCAAGATCAACATCGACTACTACATCCAGGAGGTAATGGATGAGGATCAGGTGGAAGACATTTTCAATTACTTCAGGGAGGATGCCACTTCCGATTCCATGGAAGAGGCACTGGCCGAATTGGGTGACGACTATGAAGAGGGAGAAATCCGGCTCATCCGGATCAAGTTTCTGGCCGAGTTGGGAAATTAATTGATGGGATAATTTCGTCTGTTGATGCGTCTCTAAAAGATCCCGAACGGACGTTCCGGCCAGACCCTACTTCTTTTCAACCGGAAAAGCAATGGTGAAGGTGGTTGCTCCCGGACGGCTCTCGAACCCGATCGTAGCATGGCAACTCTCCAGGATGCTTTTTGAGATGGCCAACCCCAATCCCATGCCACCGCTCTTGGTGGTAAAACTGGGTTCAAACAGTCGGTCCCTGTCTTTCTCTGGGATCCCGATTCCATTGTCGGCTATCGAGACAACAGCCTTGTCATCCCTGATTTCCAGTGCCATCTCAATCACTCCCCCAGTCAGATGTTGCGTGGCTTGAACGCTGTTGCGCAGGATGTTGACAAGAGCCCTACGGATCTGTTCCCGATCCCCCGAAACAGGTATCTCTCCTGATTTGGGCAAGGTCAGTTGCAGGGTGTAGTTTTCTCCGGCCTGAAACAGCATGCTTACCTCCCGGATCAATGCAGACAAATCGAAAGTTTCCGTCTGAATCAAGGGCATCCTGGCAAAATCGGAAAATGATGCGGCAATGTTGGAGAGTGCATCGATTTGTGCCACCAGCATTTCAGTGACCTGCAAAAAATAGGCGTCGAAGTGGGATGCATTTTCTTCCTTTATCTTTCGAAGGTATTGGATGTTCAACTTCATCGGTGTGAGCGGATTCCGGATTTCGTGGGCCACCTGCCTGGCCATCTCCTTCCAGGCCGATTCCCGCTCAGATCTGGCGAGCAATTCTGCGCTGACGGCAAGTTCCTCCACCTTTTTGTTGTAGGCTTGGACCAACCGTCCGATCTCGTCGTCTCCACCGTATTCGATGGCTGCATTTCGTTTGCCCAATGCGATCCCCCGGAGCTTCTCCTCTATCAGCGACAAGGGGGTGGTCAGTTGCGAACTGATGAGCAAGGCGATCACCACGAACAACAGCACCAGAAAAATATAGAGATTGATGAAAGCGGCTATGAAGCCTGTCACCTGTCGTGTAAACTCATCCTGCCGGTTGAAATAGGGCAGGTTGACATAACCCACCAAAAGATCTGACTGGTTGTACAATGGGGCATAGACGGAAAAGAACTCCATCTTGCCCAGGCTTTCGTTGTGCAGGAAGGAGACATTCTTTTCCAGGCTCATCACCTGGAAGGCTTCCGGGTTCATCCGTGAAGAGGTAAGGCCATTCTGGAAGATTTCGTTGCGCGAAGAGGCGGCCAGCCGTCCGTCGGGCTCATAAACATTGATGTCTGTCCAGGTGATGTCCGAGATCTCGAGCAACTGATCTTCGAGGTAATCCTTTACCGTCTCCAGTTTCTCCGTCCGGCCAATTCGGTTTCCCGTCTCTATGGCGATGGCCCGCACCTTCTGGTCCAGATCTTCCTTCACAGACCGTTGCAATTCAAGGTAATTGTATCGAATCAGCCCAAGACCGGTTACAAAAAGGGCCACAAACAGGGTGGCAACCAGCGTAAACTGGATTTTGCCACGAAGTTCTCTTCTGTTGACGCTGATGAGTTTCAAGCGCTGGGCGACAAATATCCACAGAAATCCGGCCAGAAACAGCAGCAGGAAGAGGGGTGGAAAGCCACTGCCCTTCTCCGACCATGTATGGATCGGATAACTGACAACGACGTAATTCTCCCCGCTACGTTTGTAGATGCAGTGCGCATATCCATCCTTTTCCACGAAGGTAAATTCATCCTTGCCGCGGAATGCCTGCGAGAGCTGGGGGTCATAAAGGAAGCTGCCGTTCCGATCCACCAATTTGTTATCGAAGTATTTGGCATAGCTGTATTGATCATCCCGGCTTCTGCGGTTCGCCTGCTGATCCAGCAACAGCTGGGGATAACCCTTCCCCTCCGGCACTATTTTGGAATTCAGCTCGATGAATAGGTGCAATGGATAGATGCCGTTGGGATTTTTGAGCTGCAGTTCTCCGAGGTAGGAAATACGACCATTCAATCGATCCATGAAATAAAAACCGGAACCGGGCAAGACCACACCCTTTGTTCGCTTTAGTTCATTGAAGAAATCGAGACAAGGATAACGCTTTCGTTCGTCAGTCAAAAAGACACTGTCTGATGGAGCGCAGACCGTCATCTGGATTTCATAGTTTTTCCAAAATCCGGTGAAATATTTCTCTTTCAGGTAGGATTCCAGATTATGATAGGGAGGTGTTAGCTGGCCGGAAATCAGGCTGTCCTTTGCAGCCTTCGCCTCGAAATCGGTAAGAAAGATCTCTGCTGCCGGATCCCTTTCCGTGGCAAGGTTGACGGCCATGACCTTTTGCGTGATTTGCTTCCGGCTTTCAATTTCCCGTTGGGCATCGATGTTGAACCCAAGCGCCATGAACAGACCGTAAACCAGCAAGGTGCTGATTTTATACTGATTCATCAGGGGAGCTCCAACTCTTCCCATCAAAAGCAAGAGCAACAGAAAGGCAACCATTCCACCCATGGGGAAATGGCCGGTAACCTGGATGAGCAAAGAAAAGAGACCCATCAGGATCCACCAGGTGAAGCGTTGGTTTCCCGGTTTGGACTGACAACACCACCATCTTGTGAGGATCAGTCCAAGCCCCAGCAACTGAATCGCCAGAGAGGTCGCGACCACCAAATTGGGCCAGGAAAAGGCGAAGTTGGTGTAGAGTTCGAGCGATAAACCGGAATTTTTCAGCAACAGTCCAAAGAGGACGGACACCGACCAGAAGATGGCTACCGCAAGTGCTTGTAAACCCACATTTTCCCATGACCACGCCTCTGTGAAACGTCTCTTTCGATAGACAATAAAAAAAAGGAAGGCAATGAAAAGGAAAAGGATCGAAAGCACAAGATCATCTCCCAGAGAAGGCAGGAGCGGACTCCAGGAAAAATGGGCAGGCGCAAAGATCTTATGGCTGTATACTGTTTTCGGAATGCGCATAAACAATTGGAGCAGGTAGACAGCGATGGCCACTAGGAAAGCCCCAATCAGCTTGGTCCCTGGTGACCACTTTCGGCTGACGATCCAACCGCCTGCGCGGATGAGCAGGAAGACCAGAAAAAGGAGATAAAAGAGAAGGACCGGGTGGGTCTCACCAGCAGATTGGGCAGGAAGACCCTTGTATACAATGCCAAAATGAAATTTTCCTTCATGGCAAAAGACACGAATGGTTCCGGGCCGATCCTCACTGATCACCTCACAGGCATCAGGCAGATGAAAATCTTCCTGAAAAGAAGAATGGATGTATTTGTTCTGATAGGGAAAATCCCGCTTAATCAACATATAGCCCACTACCTCATAGATCCCTTCGCGATGGATGAAGAGGTAAAACCATCCTGTTGGCAATTTCCGGAGGCCTTCTGAATCGCCCTCCTTCTCCCCTTTTCTGTCGAATGCCACCAGAGAAGAGTTCCAATAGATGAGTGAATCGTGGCGGGTAACGGTATAAAAGATGCCGGAAGGATCTCCGCCTTCCGGAGGATCTGACCACAGCTCCCGGCCATCTAAACCTTTGTGCAAACGGGTTTCCAGTTGCACCATGCCTTTTTTGATCAGCTTCTCCTTCCCTTCGAAGACCGCATAGATCCTCTTTCCCTCCTCTTCCTGACCTGGCGGGCGAAAGAAAAGCGGTCCCCAGCCAAATGTCAGGCCAAGCATCACGAAAACAGCCGCCAGCAGCAGATGTCCGATCCTGGGATTTTGCTTTCTTTCAGACATGGTGATAAGGTTCTCCACGCATAATCGTCAGGGCCCGGTAGAGTTGTTCCACAAAGATCAACCGGACCAGTTGATGCGGGAAGGTGAGTTTCGATAGAGAGAGTTTGGCATCGGCACGTTTCACAACGGCTTCGGAAAAGCCGTACGGTCCGCCCACCACAAAGACAAGGTGTCGCGTTCCGGCTACCATCTTTTTCTGAAGCCAGGCAGACATACCGGGAGAGGTCATCTCCAATCCGCCGGCATCAAGCAGGATCAGGTCATCACCCGTTGCAACCAGATCCAGGATGGCCTTGCCCTCCCGCTCCTTTTGCTGGTCTTCGGTCAGGTTTTTGCTGTTTTTGATGTCTGGGATGACTTTGAGCTCAAAAGGCAGATAATGAATGATCCGGTTACGATAATCCTCAATACCCTCCTTCAGGTAGTTCTTGTCGGTCGACCCTATGAGTAGCACGGTGATTCGCACGGAATTAAACGGGGTTTTGATGTAACTGTTGATACAAAGTAATGTTATTTTTGTTCATCTAAGAATAGGATGGCTAAATTTGTCTATAAAACAGATAATTGATAGCTTAACTGAAATTTTCAGAAGATGAACCGAATCCAATCCAAAGCAGGGAAATCAACCTTCCTGGTACTGGCCACCCTGGGAATCCTGCTCATTTGCACTTCCGTCGTCCGTGCCCAGATACCCCCGAACCTACCATCCGGTTTCAAGACCGGCAACGCGAAGCTGATTGCCGGATCCTTTTTTGATAAAGTGGAGATGGTGGTGCTGGACAAGGAAAGCGTCTGTTCCAAAGAGCAGGGGGAGATGATCCTCTCTGATTTCTTCGCTAAAAACAGGCCAACAGATTTTAAGATCACCCATCAGGGTGGTGCCGACTCCCTTTACGGTATCGGGAAGCTTCAATCCCCTACCGGAAATTTCAGGGTTTAT
>JAJTBP010000021.1 GCA_021286825.1 Marinilabiliales bacterium
GAAATTGCATCCCGCAAGGTCGCCGGTGCATCAAGAGCGGACATGGCCATGCAGTTTTATCGTGAAAATGGTGTAATTGCCACTCTGGCACTGTTGCTTGCACTGGGACTCGCGGTGGTGATACAACCCTATTTTGCGAAATTGATCCATCTGCCCTTGACCGTCAGCGATATGTTTACACCACTAGGATTGGTCATGATGGTCGCTATTTTGGTCTTTCTGGTCATCATATCCGGAGCCTATCCCAGTTTCTACCTCTCGAAGATTGATCTTTTATCGGGGCTTAAAGGCAAACACAAACAAATTGCGGCAGGCAGCTTTTCGAAAACTGTTGTTTTGGTCCAGTTCTTTTTGACAGTACTGTTGATCACTTCTCTCATTATCATCCGCGCCCAAATAGAGTTTTTAAAAGAGGTTCCACTTGGTTTCAATGCCAGCCATGTGACAGTGGTCTCCGACTATTCCGAACAGGCAGCCAGAAGTGCCACAGTCATTAAAAAGGAGTTGGAACAGCTGCCATTCATTGAAAAAGTGGGAATGTCAGAACATACCATGGGAGGTGGTTGCAGTGGTCAAGGAATCTCATTGAACAATTCGGATGCGGTCAAATCGATCAGTGAGTATCGTGTTTTTCCTGGATTCTGTGAGACGATGCAGTTCAAGCTTCAGGAAGGACGTTTCTTTACAGATCAAGTCAGCGACAGAAAAAGCATTGTGTTGAACAGGGCCGCGGCCAATCTGCTGGGTTTGCATTTTTCTGAGGGGATGCAGGTCATCTACAAGGATGAACCTGTTGAAGTGAAAGGAATCGTAGAAGATTTTTATTTCGATGGATATGCAGGTAAGACCATTGATCCTTTGGTGCTGTGTCGGGTAGACAGGGTAGCGTGGAACATCTATCTCCGTACTTATGATCAGCTGACGGATGAGAACCGGAAGCAAATTGATTTGATCTTCAAACCATTTGAGTCGGGCAATGTCATGACATTCACTTCGTTGGACGACATTTACAAGGCCAAATTTGCGAGAGATCAACGACTATTTCACATGGTCTCGTTGGGTACCTATCTGGCCATTTTACTCTGTTTTGTGGGGATGGTGGCTTTGACTATCATGAATGTTGCCCGACGTACCAAAGAGATCGGCATCCGAAAGGTGATCGGTAGCAGCGAGTGGGAAATCGTAATCAATTTAATGGGTGAGACAGTTGGATTGGTCGCCATTGCCTCCTTCTTTGCCTTCATCCTGGCCTATTGGCTCATGAGAGAATGGCTGAACAACTTTGTTCTGAGGATCCATCTGCATGTCTGGTATTTCCTCTTCAGTGGACTCATCGCCTTTTCCATCGTGGTATTGGCTGTTTCCTGGCAAAGCTGGAAGGCAGCAACCCGGAATCCGGTGGATGCGTTGCGGTATGAATAGTGTTTTTCACCTCCAACCCCTAAAGGGGCTTTGGATTCGAGCGACTTTTAAAATTTGACCTTATTCGCCGTTGGAATTACCTCGATACACGCGGCTTATTCAAGTTCATTGGGATAAAAAATTACCTATTACATTGATATTGAATTGATTAAATAAGAACTAGAACCATTTCAACAAAGAGACAAAAACATGGGAAATCATTTCAAAATTTACCTGAAACATCTGGAGAAAAACAAGATCTATACCTTCATTACCCTCTTCGGATTTGCCGTTTCGCTGATGTTTGTCCTACTGCTTTGGGTGTACATCCGGCAGGAACTCTCTGTGGATCAGTTCCATGTAAACAAGGATCGGATCTACCGGATGAATCGCGAAAGTGGAGCCACTTTTGGTCCCGCCATTGCCGATGAATTGAAAAACAAATACCCTGAGATAGAATCCTTTGCCAGAATTTACGAAAATGAAGGCAACGCCAGGTTCAGGGGCAATGAACTGACCCGTTACCGTTATCTCCTGGCCGATTCCTCCTTCTTTTCCATGTTCTCCTTTCCCTTGAAAGCAGGGGAGGTCTCTCAGGTATTGGCCGCCAAAAATTCAGTTGTCCTGAGCGAATCATTCGCCAGAAAGATCTATGGCGGAGAAAATCCGGTAGGCAAATCCTTCACGCAGGATAACCTCAATTTCCTGGTTACGGGAATATTCAAGGATTTCCCTGAAAATACCCATTTCAAGCGATATGACGCCATCGTCAACTTCCGTGCCATGGCCGATATCTGGGGATGGAAAGAATTGTTGACAACCAACAACAACAGTTCATTCGGGCTTTATCTCCTCACCAGGCCGGGCACCAATTTTCCTGCCAAGATTCCCCAGGTTTTCGATCAGTTTAAAAAAGATTACTGGTTATATGCCAACAATTTCGCCAAAACCTTGAAGCTGGATCCCCTCACCGAAGTCTATTTCAGCAACGAATCTTCACCGGCGATCCGACAAAATAGCCGGACCACCTTGTTTGTCTTCGGGGGGATCGCCTTGTTGATCCTGATCGTGGCGATCATCAATTACATCAACCTGACCATCGCGCAGTCGGGCTTCAGAAGCAAGGAGATTGCCATCAAAAAGCTTCTGGGTGGCTCCAGAAAGCGGCTCATACGGCAACACATCACAGAGTCTGTAGCCATCACCCTCTTTTCCACCTTGCTCGCAGCCGGCATGGCCTTCTTGGCGGAGCCTTTCTTCAATGAGCAGATGAGCTGTGAACTCAATCTGAAATCCCAGATGAGCCTCTTGCTACTGGCTCAACTGTTGATTGCCGTAGTGGCCATTGGCGTCATCTCGGGGATCATTCCGGCCATTGTGGCCAACCACCTCAATCCGGTAGAGGTGGTCAAGGGGAATGTGATGAGAACCAGCAGAAAAGGGTATACCAAATCGTTGATATCCTTTCAATACGTGGTGGCCATCGTGCTTCTGATCTGTACCTGGACGATTGCCCGCCAATCCAGCTTCTTGCAACAATACGACATGGGTTACAACAAGGAGAACCTCTTCTGGATGGAAATTACGGTGGGGAATGGTCAAAGGAGCGCTTTCCGGGATGTGTTGAAAGCCATTCCAGGGGTTGTTGATGTCTCCTTTTGCCGAGGGACTCCAACGGATGGAGGAAACAACCAATCCTTTGAATACAAGGGAAAACCGCACAGCTTCCAGGAATTTACCGTCGACAGCGTGTTTTTCAAATTGTTTGGGATGAACGTGGAGTCGACATCCACCGCCTACAACAAGGATGGGGTCTGGATCAACCGTGCAGCCATCCAGGAGATGGAACTCGGGGAGAGACCGGTTACCCTGCCGTTTTACAAGGAGAACATCCCGGTCCTCGGCATTGTCAAGGATTTCAATTTCAGATCGTTGCGGACAAAGATCGGCCCTCTGGTCGTCCGGCAACTGCATCCCAATGATGCTTGCTGGAAAATTGTCGTCAAACTTTCGGGAACCAACATCATGGGGACCACCGAAGCGATCAGGAAGGCCCAATCCACCTTTACCGGGGGTGTTCCCATGGACTCGGGGTTCATCGATGAAGAGGTCAACCAATGGTATTTGCGAGAAGTCAAACAGTCGAAGCTGATCGGGGCCTTCACCCTGTTGTCGATCATCATCTCCTCCATGGGCATTTTTGCCATGTCGCTTTATTACATTCAGCAGAAGGTCAAGGAGATTGGGGTACGAAAAGTAAACGGAGCCAAGATATCCGAGATCTTGACCCTGCTCAACAAGGACTTTGTCCGATGGGTGCTGGTGGCATATGCTATTTCAGTACCATTGGCCTATTACCTGATGGAAAAATGGCTGGAAGATTTTGCCTATCGCACCGCCTTGAGTCCATGGACATTTGTCCTGGCCGGTTTATTGGCTTTGGCCATCGCACTTATCACCGTCAGCTGGCAAAGCTGGAGGGCCGCCACACGCAACCCGGTGGAGGCGTTGCGGTATGAATAAGGGGAGAATGGAAACCGGAGACCGGAGACCGGAAAAAGAAATGAGGGAAATTGAATAAAGAAGAGGGTCATGAAACACATTGTCGTCGCTATTTACAGGAGTTTGCTGAGAAAGCCGGTCACCAACCTGATCAATCTGGGTGGACTGGCCGTAAGTCTGGCCCTGGTGATCATGCTTTCGGTCTATTCGTACAGTGAATTGACGACGGATCATTTTCAAAAAAACAGGGACCGGCTCTATGTATTCTGTGACATCGGGGAAGGACATTCCAGTCTGCATACCCCTGCCATCCTGAAAGAACAGATCGATCTCAATCTTCCGGAATCGGAAATCGCCGTACGGGTAGCCGGCACATGGGAAGAACCGGTATTTCAGGCAGACAACCGCGATCCCATCACCTCGGATTTGATCACCGCCGATCCCGGTTTCTTCAAGCTGTTTACCTATGAGGCAGTGGAGGGTAACCTGACAAGTGCGCTGAAGGATCCGATGACGATTGTCCTTTCCGAGCAACTGGCCCAAAAGCTCTTTGGAAAGGAACCGGCCATGGGAAAATCGGTCAAGATCAATGACAAACAAACCCTAACAGTGACGGGGGTTTTCAAACAGCCAAATTCGAACAGTGCGCTACATTTTAGCTCCGTTACCTCCAATGAGACCCGTAAGATCGTCTATCCGAATGGTGGGGAATTTACCGAATGGGGATGGTGGAACTTCAATCTCTACCTGCTGATGAAGGAGGGGACCGATCTGGAAGCTGCCTCTCGAAAGATTGCCTCCTTTTTTCCCAAGGAGGAGAAAAACAATTATCGTCTGCATTCATTTGGCGAACTCTATTTCAACGGGATCGCTGGTTCCGGTGAAGTGTACCTGCATGGTGGCGACAAGCAAAAGGTGATGATCCTGCTGATGGTGGCGGCTCTTGTGCTGATCATTGCACTCATCAATTTCATCAACATATCTGCCTCCCAGTGGTTGGGAAAGATACGGCAGACAGGCGTTCTCAAAGTGATTGGGGCAAGCCAGGGAACGATCTGGAGGGGAGTCTTTGGTGAGACCTTTTTTCTGTTTCTGATCTCGCTGATTGCGGCCATCCTGATCGTAGTACTGGTCTATCCTCTGATTGGAAACTTTACCGGGATCCATTTCGATCCATCTATCCTGTATCAACCCACCTTTATTTTCTGTTCCATCCTCGGCATTAGCCTGCTGAGCCTTTTGTTCAGTTTGATTCCGGCCAGACGCATTGCCGCATCCAGTGCCGTGGACAATCTAAGGCGGAATGTGGCACCGAAGGCAAACCGGTCTGTCTGGATCGGAGTCATGGTTACCGGTCAGTTTGCCATTGCGATCGTGCTGATTGCCTTTACGTTGCTGGTTCAAAAGCAGGTGAATTTTGGCAGCGGAAACTTCAGTTTTGCCAAGGAGAATACCCTCAGCATACGGCTCACACCCCAGCTTAACCGCGAGAAGGAGGTACTCCGCACCTTCATTCAAAGCCATCCCATGGCAAACAAAATCTCCTTTTCACAGTTTTATCCGGGTCGCCTGAATGAACATTGGTCATCCAACCAGCAGATCGATGGCCAAAAGATTCAGCTTGACTTTGACACCTTCAGTGGGGATGCCGACCTTTGTTCCATCTTGGAATTGAAGCCGGTTCAAGGACGCCTCTTTTCATCAGACCTGATGACGGATCTCCATAAATTGCTTGTGAACGAGACGTTTGTCAAAGTAAACAAGCTGGACCATCCGCTGGGAATGAAATTTGTGATGGGTTTTGGCGAGCATGCCCCGCTTTGCGAAATCATTGGTGTGGTGAAGGATTTTCACTACAAACCGGTGACAACACCCATCGGAGCCCTCATCATTCAAAATGAACCCTATCCCGCCTACTGTTTGGTTAACCTTCAGTCCAGCGATTTTTCTGCCATCAATGGTTTTGTGCAGGAGCTCAAAAAGGAGACCGGGAAACTATCCCCGGCGTTCCCTGTCGAAATAGGTTTTCTGGATCAGGCAGTGGAGCAGCTGTACCAGTCTGAGGTGCAATTTCGCCGCACTTTCTCCCTTTTTGCCGGATGCGCCATTGTCATCTGCTGTTTGGGCATCTTAGCCATGTCGCTGTTTGCCTGTCAGCGCAGGATCAAGGAGATCGGTGTGCGAAAAGTCAATGGAGCCAAGGTAGGTGAGGTGATGGCCATGCTCAACCGTGACTTCGTCCGCTGGGTCGCCATGGCTTTGGTGATTTCCATCCCGCTTGCCTGGCAGATCATGCATCAATGGCTGGAAGGATACGTCTACAAAACGGAGATCAGTTGGTGGATCTTCGCCGCCAGCGGATGCATCGCCCTTGCCATTGCCCTGTTTACCGTTTCCTGGCAAAGCTGGCGGGCCGCTACGAGGAATCCGGTGGAAGCACTCCGGTATGAATAATTTTTTACCTCTCGTCCGTTAGGTGCCTGGGAAATAGGGAACGCTTGGATGAGAAGTGATGGTAGAATACAATAAATAAATGGAGAGATGAATTTGCACAACATCAAATTGGCCTTGCGAAACCTGAAACGGCACAGGTTGTACAGCATTTTGAGTATCACAGGCTTTTCGGTGGGATTTGCCGTCTGCCTCTTTGTGACCCTTTTCCTGTACAATGAACTGACCATGGACACGTGTTATCCGAATTACAAGAATACTGCACTGATTTATGAGTCTCAGGGAAAATTTTCCAACCTGGACATCAAGCTCCATCAGGACTTAAAGGAGAAATATCCCGAAATTCTGGCCACTTGCCCCATGGAATTGATAAACTTCATGGAGATTGCCGCCAAATCGGATCTGCACTACCAACGCTTTACCGGACTGCTGTGTACCACCAACGACTTCTTCACTGTCTTTCCGCTGAAAGTCCTGGTCTCATCGGGCAAACAGCCCTTCGATGGACAAGCGTCCGTTCTCCTCACCAAATCCTTTGCCAAACAGCTCTTTCCAAATGAAGATCCCATGGGCAAATCCATTACCGTGCTCGACTTCCTGAAGGGTCGGGTAACGGGGATTGTCGAAGATTTCCCCAAGAACTCGAGTATTCAGGCCAAGGTGATGATCAACGCCGAAAATCCGGGATTTTTGCTCTCCCAGAATTGCAACAACGGAAGGTGCTGGAATCCCTTGAATCATTTTGTTGTGCTTCGGCCCGGAACCAATCGGACGGCACTTGCCGGACGGATGAGTGTTGACTTTTCCAAAAGTCACGAGGAGATCAAAACCATCGCCCTCCAGCCATTACAGGATGTCTACATGTCTCCGATCGATGGGACCGGGAATGCCAGTGGAAACCGATCCCTCAACCTCATCCTTTTATCGGTTGGCTTGGTCGTTCTGGTCCTTTCCACCATCAATTTCCTCAACTTCTATGTGTCGATGCAATTCACCAAATTGCGGGAGATCGGCATCAAGATGATCAATGGAGCCAGTTACAGCCATCTGCTCCGTTTTTCCCTTTCTGAAGTGTCGGTCAGCATCCTCTTTTCAGTCGTATTTGCCCTTGCATTGTTTGCCCTCTTTCTTCCCTGGGGAAACAACCTCTTCGAACGTAACCTGGAAGTGGGATTGTTGCTGAATCCCGGACTGCTGCTGATCCTGCTGCTGCTGGTCACATTCATCATCTTGTTGAACTCCCTGGCACCCTTATCGATCCTCAACAAATTAAATACCAGTTCATTCCTTTCCAAAATGCAGGTAAAGGGGGATCGCCGAAGCAGCAGACGTTGGCTGACCCTGATGCAGCTGACCGCCTCCATGGTGCTCATGGCCGTTGTCTTTGCCCTCTTTCAACAGATCTCCTACGCCAAAAATGCGGAACTCGGTTTTCAGAAAGAGCATCTGCTACGGTTGAAACTGCCCATCGGATTCAAATCGCAGGACGCGATGAAACAAAAACTGGCCGGGTTAACATGCTGTCAGAACATCACCTTGAGCCGGGGTGTGCCTGGATCGATCAACCTGCAAATGGGAGAAGGAGTCAACGGGAAGACCATCTTGTTGAAAAGTCTCTACGTGGATGAGGATTTCTTCAAGACGACAGGGATTCAACTGGTCGCCGGACGGGAATTCCTTCCGGGAGACATGGGCAATGCCTGCCTCCTGAACGAAGAGGCGGTCCGGCAATATGGATGGGATACCTACGAGGGGAAAAGATTCAACAATGGTCGCAATGGGGGATATCTCGTGGTGGGTGTCGTCAAAGACTTTCACATCGAATCGATGCACGAAAAGATAAAACCGGTTTGCATGATGGCTGCCGAGCCAGGCAATCATGGAGAACTCGGCAACATCACGATCCGTTTGGCTTCCGGTAATCTCGGTTCTCAGATGGAACAATTGCGGGATGTGTGGAAACAATTCATCAGCGACGAGCCCATGAATTTCTCCTTTTACGATGATCAGTTCGATGCCATGTACCGAAAAGATGACCAATTGGGCAAAGCGATCGGAGTCATTTCCCTGATCGCCCTGATCCTGACCTTTATGGGCATTCTCGGGCAAGTATTCCAGATCAGCCTGAACCGTACCAAGGAGATTGGTGTGCGGAAAGTCAACGGAGCAACGGTCTCCGATATCTTGGCCTACATGAACAAAGAGTTTATCCTCTGGGTCTTCGTTGCCTTGGTCATCGCCATTCCTTTTGCCTGGTACCTGATTCACCGGTGGATGGAGAATTTTGCCTACAAAACGGAGATCGGCTGGCCTATCTATGCTGCCTCGGCTGCCATCATGTTTACCACAGTTGTCCTCACGGTAACCCTCCAAAGTTGGAAAGCCGCCACGGTCAATCCGGTTGAGGCGCTGCGGTATGAATAAGGGGAGAAGGGAGACCGGAGACCGGAAACGGGAAAACGGAGGCAGGGAAGGTTTCCTGTCGATTTGGAACGGCAGTCCCGGCATTCGTTCTATTAAATTAATGGAAGATAGTGGGTTACAAATGTTCTCAGGGAGCAAACCCTGATGCGTTCTTTGAAAAAATAGTCGTCGGATGAGGGTGTAATGACATAGTTCATGGGGGCATTCAGGTCTTCGAAGGCCAGATAATTGCCCTTGGTCAGTTGAGGGGAGTTGGAATACTTGATTTCGGCGGTAGCCACCACGGTTAACCCTTTGGTGAAAACCAGATCGACTTCCGTCCCCTGATGGGTGCGGTAGAAATAAAGTTTCAGCTGGGTTTTCTTCAAAGCCAGGATTTGATTGACGACAAATCCTTCCCATGAGCTGCCAATCAATGGGTTACCGGCTAAACTGTTGAAATCGGAAATCCCCGTCAGGTAATGGAGCAGACCCGTGTCGGTCAGGTAGACTTTGGGCGTCTTCACCAACCGTTTTTTCATGTTCCATGAAAAGGGATCCAGGCTCTTCAACAAAAATGCCTCTTCCAGAAAGTCGACGTACCGCTTCACTGTTGGGGTTGTCACACCCAGGGAATTGGCCAGATTCGTTGCATTGAACAGCTGTCCGTTCAGGTAAGCCATCATCGACCAAAGGTTTCGAATGGTGGTGGGGGAGGCATTCAATCCGAGTTGCAACAAATCACGGTTCAAATAGGTATTGACATAATTCTCCATCCATCGTCGCGACAACGCTTTTTCGTGGACGAGCAAGGATTTGGGAAAGCCACCCTTCATCCAAAGATCATTTTGGGAGACCGAATCGGGGATTTCCGTCAGATCGAAGGGAAAAAGCTGGTGGTAGGCAATCCTGCCTGCCAAAGACTCTGACGAATGGCGGATCAACTCAGGTGAGGCAGAACCCAGCAAAAGAAATTGCCCCGGTTCGCCTGTTTTGTCAACCAGTGCACGCAGCAGCGGATAGAGCTCTTTCTTGTTTTGCACTTCATCTACCACGACAAGTTTGTCGGTGTGGTACGAAAAGAACAGCTCAGCATCGTCGAGCTTGTTTAAATCAGACTGTAGTTCAAGATCCAGATAGAGTGTGGGTTTGCCTGATCCGGCCATAATCGTTTTGGCCAGCGTGGTTTTGCCTACCTGACGCGGACCGATGATCGATACGACGGGAAAAAAGCTCAGAGAAGCGTGAATATCGGCGCTAATTCTTCTAATGATTGTCATGGCAAATGTTCTTTGATGTTAAATTTACATGGTAAAACATTGAATTTGTCCATGAATATTTAAAATTGCATTTTAAAATTTCATGGATAAATGTATAAAATATAATTTAAATCAACACAAAAAACAGATAAATAGTAAATTAAAATCTTTTATATGATACACTTAGCAAACATCGACAAGTATTACGACTCCAGATTCCAGCGGACTTTCGTTTTGAAAGATATTAACCTCAAAGTAAATGAGGGAGAATTTGTCAGCATCATGGGTCCGAGCGGCTCCGGAAAATCAACTTTGCTCAACATCATTGGGTTGCTGGACCAACCCTCGGCTGGAGACTATCAACTGGATGGCCAGTCGATGTTAAACCTCAGGGAAAAGGAGGTGGTCGGTTTCCTCAGGAATTTCATGGGATTTATCTTCCAGGCCTATCATCTGATCGAAGAGATGACGGTCTACGAGAACATCGAGACACCGCTGATTTACAAAGGTGTCAAAAGCAAGGATCGTCAGGCGATGATAGCGGATCTGCTCGACCGTTTCAATATGGTTGCCAAGAAGGAGCTGTTTCCAACCCAACTTTCCGGCGGTCAGCAGCAGCTGGTCGGCATCGCCCGCGCCATTGTCGGCAAACCCAGGTTGCTGCTTGCCGATGAGCCAACCGGAAATCTTCATTCGGGACAAGGGGAGATGATCATGGAGACGCTTCGGGCGCTAAACCGTGAAGGGATGACCATTGTCCAGGTGACGCACAATGAGAAGTTTGCCGGATATGGCAGCCGGATCATCCGTCTGGAAGATGGATACATCCGTTCGGACCAGCCTGCCCTCACGACAGAGCGGATCGCATAACGGGTCTTTGGATCTTTCGGATTGAACCCTACCAACGTGCTGATGTACGAATAGAAAACCATGCAAAAACGATGAAAAACTTTGCAACCTTTCTGCGTATTGCCCTCCGTTATCTCTGGAGGAGTCGAACCTACAGCCTGCTCAATTTTGTTTGTCTGGCTTTTGGCATCAGTTGCTCCATCGGGGCATTGCTTTACCTCTCCAACCAACTGGGTCACGATCGGTTCCATGTCAACCGGGACCGTCTTTTCCAGGTGGATGCCTATGTCGCCTATTTCAATGGAGACCAATTTCCCAAGGAATACCTCTCCGCCGCACTTGCCGGGAAAATTGTGTCGGAAGCACCGGAAATCGCCTCGGTGACCAGGATCACCGGCACGGATTTTAGTCTGGTCGATGGTCCCCGGGCCTTGGAGACGAAGGCAATTTATGTGGATGACAGCTTTTTTGATCTGTTCACCTATCCCTTTTTGGACGGCCTGTTGCACCGGCCTCATCTGGAATCCAACACCGTTTTGATTACCCGGGATCTGGCCCAACGATGGTTCGGGACGACAGATTGTATCGGGAAGAGCCTCCTGCTTCAGGAGGGCAAGATGCAACACCTCATGAATGTGGAGGGCATTCTGAAAGATCAGCCACAACCGGCCACGCTCCGATTTGACATGGTATTGCCCTATCGGGATTTTTTGGCTGCCAATCCATGGTCGGAAGAGATCGGTTCCACGGCCACAGAGACCTGGATCCTGTTGCGCAACAGGGACGATGCAAGGCGAGTAGAGAGCAGGATTCGGGATTTGATCAAAAATCAGGAATCGACCCTAAACCAGCAGTTGTTTCTGTTTCCCTTGAATGAAAAAGGCATCTATGGTTATGCCAATGGCCACCGGATCTGGAAGGAGATGCAGCGAATTTTCCTCGTGGGATCGATCGGCCTGGCCATTTTGCTGATTGCCTGTTTCAACTTCATCAACCTTGCCATGGCAGTCAATTTCAAGAGATTCAGGGAGGCAGGGATCCGTAAGGTGGCGGGTGCAGGAAAACGAACCATCGTGATTCAGTTCCTTTCCGAGACCTTCCTATTGGTTTTCATCAGCCTGCTGGGCGCGCTATCGCTGGTACATCTCTTTCTTCCCGGATTCAATACCCGTTTCGGAACGGCTATCCGACTGGATTGGGAAGATCCCCTGATGGTGGCATTCCTGGTGGTTGTCGTACTCTTCACAACCCTGGTTTCAGGCATGATGCCGGCGCTTTTTCTGGCCTCCACCAGACCCGTCCATACGCTGAAAGGTACGGTGGTGCAGACCCAAAACTACAGTATCTTCCGGCAAGGACTGATCGTATTTCAGTTTGTCATTCCCATCGTGTTGCTGGTATGGTTGCTGACCATTCGGGTGCAGGATCGGTACATCGCCAACTATGATCTCGGCTTCGATAAGGAGCAGATGGTGATCTGGGAACTAACCGACCCGATCCGGGCCCATGCCGGAGGTTTCAAGGCCGATTTGAAATCCATTCCGGGCATCCATTCCATCAGTTTCACCAATTGCATCCCTTCCCGCGGAACCCGGGTGACCAATGACGTGGGATGGGAAGGGAAGGACGCCTCCGAAAAGTTGCACTTCTGGTGTGTCAGTACGGATGGCGATTACGACAAGGTGACGGGCCTCCGCATCAGGGAAGGAAGATTTTTCAACCCGGCATTCCCGACCGACTCGGCCTGTTATCTCGTCAATGACGTGGCGGCTTTGGTGATGAAACTCAAAAAACCGATCGGGAGCCAGATCACCGTCGAAGGTCGCAAAGGGATGATCCTTGGAACTTTCAGCGACTTTCATGCCCTTGACCTCGCCGGTCCGTATGTACCCACACTGATCCGCCTCGATCCGCTTAAGGCCAATAGCCTCATGATCCGGCTTGATCCGGGAGTGCCCTATGCTTCCATAAACAGGCAGATGCAGCAGGTCTATGCAAAATATGAGCCAACCGGGGGCGTGCAACCCAACCTGATGAGTTCCCTCCCGGATTATTCGGACCTGAAAACACCCTCAAGCCTCGTGGGGATCGCCTCCTTCCTTGCCATCCTGTTGGCATGCATGGGCTTTTACGGACTCTCCTCCTTCACGGCCGAAAGCCGGACCAAGGAGATTGGCATCCGAAAGGTAAACGGTGCCGGAACCGCCTCCATTTTGGGATTGTTGCTCAGAAACTATTCAAAATGGGTGTTGATCGCCTTTCTGATTGCCTTGCCGATCGCCGTTGCGCTGTCACTTGTTTTTCTGGGAAGATTTTATTTCCATGCACCCCTGCCACTTTGGGTCTTTGTTGCCGCTCCGCTGATGGCCTACCTGACCGCCATCGCAACGGTAATGGCACATGCCTGGCGGACTGCGGTCCGGAATCCGGCTGATGCCTTGAGATGGGAGTGAGGCATCGGATGAAATGGCTGCCGGAAGCGATCCCCGGAAGGGGAAAAAGTGACAAATTTGTGTACAAAAAGTGTCAATTAATTTTACAGATATTTTTCAAATAACATGAGTTAAGTGACAGATATACAGGTGTAATAAAAATTGGCATGATCTCTGCTCCGTAATTGTTGGCCTGATGGGCAGGCCTTAAAAATGAAGGAAGATGTTCAGATATTTTTTAACCGGAATCTACAGGAATGTTTTGAAGGACAAGGTGACTTCGCTGATCAACCTCGTCAACCTTACGATTGGATTTACCACCTTTATCCTGCTCGGCATGGTGGTGAGCTATGAGTTTAGTTTTGACAAATTCAACACGAATTTTGACAGGATCTATCGGGTTCAGACCAAGCAGGAAGATTCCTATCCCATCAACTACTGCACTTTTAGTCCGGCAGCATTTCGCTACCATCTCATGGCCGATCAGCCGGAGGTGGAACAGGTCTTGTTGATGCGCGAGGTGTCGGCGGGGCAGGGTGGCGGTCAGTTCTTTCAGTTGCCCGATGGCAGTCAGCTGTTTGAGAAAGATGGCTACTTCAGTGAAAACGCCATATTCGACATCTTTAGCTACCATATTTTGGAGGGCAATCCACAACATGCCCTGGATGAACCCAACCAGATCATGCTCTCTGAGAAACTGCGTCAAAAACTGTTTCCGGAAGGGAATGCTGTCGGGAAAAAGGTTTTGATTGGCAAGCGGTTTCTCCTGACCGTGGTGGGGGTCTACGCCGATCTGCCTTATCATGCCAGCCTTCGTCCCTCCTATCTCGTCTCGCTCAGTACCTATGAGCTCTTTGCCGGGATCCAAAAATACCGCGACAACTGGACCTACATCGACAACGACAATTTTGTGTTGTTGCGGAAAGGAGCCGATCCGGCCAGGGTCAACGAAAGGATTCACAACGCCTTTAAGGAGGTAAAGAATTTTGAGAAGTCTTCTCCTTATCTCCATCCGCTTTCGAAAATGCACATTTCACCCAACAGTCAGCCAGACATGATCGTGGGATTGTCCATCCTCTCGCTGGCCGGATTGCTGGTATTGGTGCTCTCTTGCGTCAATTATGTCAACCTCTCGCTGGCCGGATCTACCCGAAGAGCCGCTGAAATTGGCATCAAGAAAGTTGTAGGCTTCTCGGGCAGGGTGATTGCGGTGCAGTTCATTGCGGAGACCTTGGTGCTGACCTTTTTGGCCATGATCCTGGGGATGGGTTTTGCGCAACTGGCTTCGCCGATGATGGCAAATATCCTCAGAAGCAATGCCGTTTTCCGGATTTTCGATTACGGAGCTCTGCTGGTGGTATTGTTGGGGACCGCCATCCTCGCAGGCATCGCCTCCGGCCTTTATCCAGCCTTGGTACTCGCCTCCTACAATCCCATCAAGGTGTTGAAAGGAAAGCTTTTTGCGGGGAAGGGAAATGCCTTTAGTCTGAGAAAAGTGCTGACCACGGCCCAATTTTCCATCTCCCTCTTCATGCTGATCGTGAGTCTGATCCTCTATGCACACGTCAATTTCATCCTGAACAAAGACCTTGGATTCGAAAGCCGTAACCTTCTTTTTACCGAAATTCATCCACGACAACCCGTCGACTTTGAATCGGTCAGACAGCGGTTGCTGGTGCATCCCGAAATTGTGGATGCCACCTTCTCCAATACCATCCCTTTTCAGGGAAATATTGGCGGATTTGTCTCCTGGGATGGGGCAGCCCAGGACCAGAAGGAGATGATCAGCCGCAATTATGTCAATTACGAATTTGTCCCGACCTTTGGGCTTAAGATGCTGTATGGCAGAAATTTCTCCAAAGATTATCCCTCTGATGACAAATCCTGCCTCATCAACGAGACAGCCCTGAAGGTTTTTGGTTGGAAGGATCCCATCGGCAAGCAGATCTTCATGAATGGACGTCCCTTTCCGGTGATCGGTGTCGTAAAGGATTTTCACCCCTTCTCGGTTCACAACCCGATCCCTAGCTACATCATGTTCCTGAAGGATAAGAATGAGCTGACGGGAGAGGCTCAGCTGACCGTCCGGTTTTCAGAGGGCAACAAAGGGAAGGCCCGCGACATCATAACGGCAGAATTGAGTACCGCGTTGCCCGACGAACCGTTCGAGGTGAAAGAGTTCAGCGTCATCTTCTATCTGGACCTGGCCATCACCTTCTGGCAATCGATGAAAAAGCTCTTCTTCTTTTTTGCCGTTGTTACCCTCCTGATCTCCTCCATGGGATTGTTCGGATTGATCCTCTTCACCACCAAACGGCGCACCAAAGAGATTGGGGTGCGAAAGGTTCTGGGTAGTTCCGTCGGTTCCATCTACACCGAATTGTCATCGGAGGTCGTCTGGCTGATCGGATTTGCCATCTTGGTTGCCTGCCCCGCCGCCATCCTCATCTACCGGACCATGCCGGGAGCTTACAAGGAGCCACTGAACCTCACCGAATTCCTGCTGGCCATCGCAGTTACAATCCTCATGGCCTTCCTGACCATCACCTACCACGTCCTGAAGGTCGCTGTACAAAATCCGGTCAAGGCATTGCGCTATGAATAGTGCGGACCTTTGCGCATAAAAAAGAGCCATCGCAGTTGACGTGATGGCTCTTTTTCCCTCCGGGGATCGCTGCTGCCTATTTCAGTTCAACGATCATCGCCGTATGTGCAGGTAGCTGCAAGGAAGAAAGGTCATCCAGCTGTTTGCCGGAGATTACCTCCCTACCGCTGTTGGAGCCCTTGAGGCCCTCTGCGTAGTGTGCTGCTTTGAAGGGCTTGGCCGTATCTGCGTTGTTGAAAAGGACCATCACCGTCTCCTTTTCATTGTAACGGAAGAATACGTAGACACCTTCCTTCGGCAGATAGTGGAGCATCTTTCCATGGTGAATCACCTCCTTGTTTTTGCGCCAGGTGATCAGTTTCTTCAGGAATTGCTGTGCCTCTTTCTGCTGATCGGTGAGTCCTTCACCGGTAAAGGCGTTGACCTTGTCTCCGGCCCAGCCACCCGGGAAATCTTTTCGGAGCATGCCATCCCCCTCACTCTTGCGACCGGTCATCAGGATATCGCTACCGTAATAAATCTGGGGAGTGCCACGGGTCGTCATCAGGAAGGCCATGGCCATCTTGAATTTGCTGAAATCCTCATGGATGGCGGTAAAGAAACGTTCCGTATCGTGGTTGTCTGCAAAGATGACCAGATCGGCCGGGGCAGGGTAGAGGAAATCCAGTGCCAGCACATCATACAGTCGGTTGATGCCTTCACTCCAGCCCTCCTTTTCGGAGAATGCCCTGACGATGCCGTCCTGGAGTGGGAAGTCCATCAGGCTGGGCATGTAGGAGCGGTATCCATCCGGATTCACCTTGCCCCGTTGCCAATAGGCTACCTGCGCCTGGTTGAGGTTCCACTCTTCTCCCACGATGTTGAAATGGGGATATTCATTCATCACCTCTTTGGTCCATTGGGCCATCATCTGCGGATCCGGATAAGGATAGGTATCCATGCGGATCCCGGCCAGACCGATGTATTCGATCCACCAGATGGAATTCTGGATGAGATATCTGGCCATCAGCGGATTGCGCTGATTGAGATCGGGCATGGAGGGAACAAACCAACCGTTGTGGAATTCATCCTTGTCGACCTTGCTGCCATAAGGATCCTGCTGAACCGATTTCCTGTGATTGGTGATGGTGCGTGCATCCGCATTGAGCCAGTCGTTGCACGGGAGGTCCTTCATCCACCAATGGCCGGTGCCACAGTGGTTGAAAATCATGTCCATGATCATCTTGACCCCTTTCTTCTTCGCTTCAGCGGCCAGCTGTTTGTAATCTTCATTGGTTCCGTAGCGACGGTCGACACGATAGAAGTCGGTGGTTGCATATCCGTGGTAACTGGCTTCCGGCATGTCATTTTCGAGGACCGGGTTGAGCCACAGGGCAGAATATCCCTGATCAACCACATAATCCAGGTGATCCAGCATGCCTTTGATGTCGCCACCATGACGGCCATATTGTTCGCCACGGTTCAGTTTGTCGGCCATATCTGGTCTGGAGTCATTGGAGGGATCGCCATTGGCAAACCGATCCGGCATGATCAGGTAGAGCACGTCGCTGTTGTTGAAACCCATCCGTTCGGCGGATCCGGCCTCTCGTGCCTTCAGTTCGTAGTCGAAACGCTGAACAGGCTTTCCGTTGAGCAGAAAGTGGATGGGAAATTTGCCCGGTTGAACAGCGGCCGACAGGCGAAGGTTGATGAAAAGGTAGTTGGGACTTTGAACCGTGAGGACCGATTCAATTTCCACCCCGGGATAGCTGATCTCCGGCTTGGTAAGCGAGATCTGGGTGCCATGGACCAGCAACTGCAGGTCGTGGTTTTTGAATCCAACCCACCAAAAGGCAGGTTCCACTCTCTCCAGTTGGGGTTTGGGTTGGGCGGCTGAAAGCGAGAGGGAAATCAGCGCCAGGAATAACAGCAGGGCCGGTTTCATGGGAAAGGGTTTGTTGCGTTTCATACGATGAACATTTGTTTTGTTAGGATCTAAGCGACCGACATCTTAAGCAGGCTTTGGCTGCTCTCCTTCAGAAAGGAAGGAGCCGAATACCGGCAACCATTCCTTCGGATGTTGTCTGCCTGATCGATCAGATCATGGATCAATTAAGGTCCCGGTTTTCCATCCGTAAACGGGGAACGGGGGGACATGAAGCAGCTATCCAACAGGTTGTAACCTTTTCAGTGGGGTTTTGACACTGCCGGAAGCCGGTAGCAGGAGCTCCTCCTCATACACGTGGAGCAGCATCTCCTGGTCGGAATGGTTCAGGAAGCAGATCTCATTTTTGTCCACTTCAATCTGGATGATGGACTCCCTGAAGTTGATGCGGAAGGAGTAGCCTTCCCATTTTTTCGGGAGCATCGGGGCAAAATGGAGCCTGTCGTGCAGGATGCGCATGCCACCGAAGCCATGGACGAATGACATCCAGGTACCGCCCATCGAGGTGATGTGACATCCATCCTGTGTATCGTTGTTGTAATCATCGAGATCGAGCCGGGCTGTCCGTAAGTACAATTCATAGGCTTTCTCCTCGTAGCCGATGGCGGCCGCCAGAATGGTATGAATGCAGGGTGAGAGGGAGGATTCATGCACCGTCAGTGGCTCGTAGAAATCAAAATGCCTTTTGATCACCTCCTTGCCGAATTCGCTTTCAAACAGGAACATGCTCTGGAGGGTATCGGCTTGTTTGATGTATGGGGAACGGAGAATCCTGTCCCACGACCAGTGCTGGTTGATGGGTCTTTCCTGAGGAGGTATGGTCGCAACGGGTTTCAGTTCCTTGTCGAGAAAACCATCCTGTTGCAGGTAGATCTCGAGCGCATCATCGTATGCGAAATAGATTTTTTCGATGATCTCCTTCCATCTTGAAGTCTCTTGCTCTTCATCAAAGAACCATTTGCTTTTGAGCTGAGCGTATCGTTTCGGGTGCTCCTTCTTCATCCAGGCGATCACTTCAATCGTGTATCGAAGGCTCCACCGTGCGATGGTGTTGGTGTGGAAATTGTTCTGGACGTTGTTCTCATACTCGTTCGGTCCCGTTACACCCAGCAGAACAAACCGCTGTTTCTCGGCCGACCAGTTGACCCTTTGGGCCCAAAACCGCGAAATCCCCAGTAAAACTTCAAACCCTTTTGGAATCAGGTACTCCCTGTCGCCGGTATAGCGGACATAATCGTAGATGGCGAAGGCGATGGCTCCGTTTCTGTGAATCTCCTCAAAGGTGATCTCCCATTCGTTGTGGCATTCTTCGCCGTTCATGGTCACCATGGGATAGAGTGCTGCACCATGGTTAAAACCCAGCTTCCCGGCATTCTCAATGGCTTTCTCCAGGTGTTTGTGCCGATAGGAGAGTAGATTACGTGCAATTCTGGAGGGTGCCGTGGCCAGGAAGAAAGGGATACAATAGGCCTCAGTGTCCCAATAAGTGGAACCGCCATATTTTTCACCGGTAAAACCTTTCGGACCGATGTTCAGTCGTTCATCTTCGCCGGTATAGGTTTGCTGCAACTGAAAGATGTTGAAACGAATCCCTTGCTGTGCTGCCACATCCCCCTTGATGAGAATGTCGCTCGATTGCCATTTTTTCTGCCAAAGATCGGCATGGTCCTGCAGCAACCGGTCGTACCCCTTCCTGAAAGCGTTGGTCAGGTGGTGGGCAGCTGTTTCGGGCAGTTTGTTTTTCGGGCAGTTTTCAGAGGAGAGGTTGACACCATATTTCTCAAGGGTGATGCGCTCTCCCTTTTCCACTGCGAGGGTGACGATGTTGGAGACAAATTTGCTCCGATTCTCCATGTCCGCACGAAAACGAAAAGGCTCGTCATTTCTCAGCATCCGGAACTTCATGCCGGTGCAGACCTGAAAAAGGGTCTTTCTGACTTCGGCGGTGATGTAACCCTCACCCATGGAGACCGATTTGCTCACTTCATCCCAGAATTTCTCGTCATAATTGGAATCTTCGTTGATGACATCGAAATCCACATAGGGAATAAAAGTAATCTTGTCGCTGAAATTCAAGGCTTCAACGGTATATCGAACGGCGCCGATCTCTGAGAGGCTGATGCTCAAAAATCGTTGCGAGGAAACCTTCACCTGGTAGCCATTGGCCAGTTCAGCGGTGAAGTTTCGCAACAAAAGGCCGTTCATCATATCCAGCTCTCGTCTGAAACTTAATATTTTACACTTGTGGAGGTCGAGTTGGAGTGCACCAATCCGGACATCGATGCCGATCCAGTTGGCTGCATTGAGTACTTTTGCAAAGTATTCCGGGTAACCATTCTTCCACCAACCCACCCTCGTTTTGTCGGGGTAGTAAACACCGGCCACATAATTTCCCGAAAGGGTCAAACCGGAGTATTTCTCTTCGAAGTTTGCCCGCTGGCCGATCCGCCCGTTGCCCAGGCTCATCAGACTTTCGGTTATTTTATTGTATTCGGGATGGAAACCGTTTTCAATGATTTTCCATCCGTCATGTTCGATGTAATCCTTCATGATCAATACCTGATTTAGATAAGTCCCATAAACCCATCCGAATGGCAGGAGGGCCATCCGGACAGTCCGTATTTTATTGTGTTAGCAGTACCATTTGGAAAGCAGTTCATAATCCAACTCCAGAAATCCCGGGAGATAATGGTCAGCACCGGAGAGCACCTCCGGAGAACCCACCGCGATCACCCTCATTCCTCCATTCCGGGCCGCTTCGATGC
>JAJTBP010000342.1 GCA_021286825.1 Marinilabiliales bacterium
AAGCATACCAAAAACATCCTGGTTCTTGATGCCTATGTTGGTGATGGGTTTGTTGTCGACCCGTAAGATACGATCGCCCGGATGAAGACCGACCTTTTCCGAAGGCCCGCCCGGTATGGTAGACATAACGATCAGGGTGTCCTGAATGATGTTGAATGAGATGCCGATACCCTCAAAATTTCCTTCGAGCGGCTGATTCATCTCCTCCACCTCATCCTTTGAAATGTAAACGGAATGTGGATCCAATTTTGCCAAAAGCTCTACGATGGCACTTTCCGTCAGTTTGCCAATGTTGGTCGTATCCACATAAAAGGTCTCTACCAACCGGAGGACCCTTCCAAATTTAATGGCTTGACTCTGGACATCTTGTGCATTCAAAGAACCGGCCACCAAAAGAAAAAAGAGAGCAGCAATGGTTACTCTCTTGAAAAATACGGTTGAAAACTTCACTATGAGAGAATATTGAATGATCAATGTTACGCGAAAACCCCCGAAAGGGTTCGATGCAAACAAAGATAATAAGTTATCATCCAACTGACTTCCGGTCCGTGGAAAAGTAACATTTTGTTCAAATCGGAAAAAGAACGTCCGACAGGACTGCCGGACGTAATTAAAATTTAGGCGATCATCGCTGCAAGTCCGTCTCCATCAGGAAACGGATCCTGCAGGATGCCAATCATTTACCGTACAATTGCCAATTTTCCCTTTAGCGCCTCCTTGTATTCGTTCTTTAGAGTGGTGAACAACTCCCTGACTGAGATGATCCGGTCGGTTTTCCAGACATTGCTGCCTGCAAACGCATAGCCATTCCGGAAGTTCCCACGCAATGCAGAGGCAAGTGAGGCCATGATGCAATAAGGTGCCGTTGCGATGTCACAAGTCTTGACACAGTTAACAGGACATACTTTGGGCCGTCGGGTACCCCGGTCCACATCATCCAGGAAAGTACAGCTGATGGCCCTGCCCGGCATGCCCACCGGACTTTTGATGATTCTTACATCTTCTTCCCTGGCCTGAATGTAAGCCTGCTTGAATTCAGTTGAAGCGTCGCATTCATTGGTGGTCACAAAACGGGTTCCCATCTGGACACCGGCAGCGCCGTGTTCCAGGATAGCTGCGATATCGGCCCCGGAATAAATTCCTCCCGCGGCAATCACCGGAATCTCTTTCCCATATTTCTCCCCAAATTCACGGGCTACGGCAACCACTTCGTCAATCAGGTGCTCCAGAGAATAGCTCTCATCAAAAATCTGATCCACCTTAAATCCCAGATGGCCTCCCGCTTTGGGACCTTCCACTACAATCGCATCGGGAATATATTGGTAATTGGTGTACCATTTGTTGCAGATTAGCGCAGCAGCCCGGCCCGATGAAACGATGGGTACCAGTTTGGTCTCGGAATCCGGCGTCAAAAATTTTGGCAGGTCCAGAGGCAGACCGGCACCGGAGAAGATGATGTTTACTTTTTCACGGATGGAGGTGGTGACCAGATCCGCATAATTGGAGAGGGCGACCATGATGTTGACACCCAAAATCCCTTTCGAGTTTTCACGCGTCTTCCGGATCTCTGTCGTCAGTCCGTAAATGCAATTTTCCAGGTAATCGGGGGAATGCTCCTTGTATAAAAATCCGATTCCTGCAGGAGAAATTACGCCTACCCCGCCTTCGTTGGCAACTGCTGCTGCCAGACCGGAAAGTGAAACGCCTACTCCCATTCCTCCCTGAATGATCGGAAGCTTGATTTTCAGGCCTCCAATGTTAAGTACTTTCATGTATTTTCGCTTTAAATGAAGATCGCGCCCATAAAACCTCTTGATTTATAGCCTGTTCATCGCAAGCACCTCCGGGATGGAGTCAAATTTTGTGCAAAGGCTTAAATCGGGTACAATGGTAGGGAATGGGGAAATATCCTCCAAAAATATGGGATATGTGGCTGAAAAATGGTTGAAAAGCAAGTTTTCAGGGACGAAATGCAACTTGACAGGGATGAAATGCAAGTCGAAAAGGGTGCAAAAATGCTAAATCAGCTTCTCTTTGAAAAGGCTGATGTGGTTTCTGGAAACCGGAACCGGGTAGTCGAGGCCCTCCATCTCGAGAATATAACCACTGGTACTGCGCTTCAGTCTGCGAACCTTGTTGAGGTTGACCATCCAACATCGGTGGCATTTGAGCATCACATCCGATTGGACAAGTGCCTTTTCCACATTGGTAAAAGATTGTCTGAACAATCGCCTACGGACCATCTGTTTGCGATCGATCCAGACGATCTCGACATAATTCCCCGATGAATGGATGAGGATGACCCGCTCAACCTCCTCTGCAAAGGCTTGTTTCCGGTTTTCGGCCACCAGGTGAACGGACTCACTGGTCGGTCCTCCCGATTGAAGTGCGTTGATTTCCTCCTTTAGCCAGATCTTTCCGGAGTCGATCATGTTCATCACCTTTAATTTCAACGACAGATTATAGCTGATCAGGTTAAAAAGGACCAGCGGAAGAAGCGCGAGAGCTCCGGTCCTGAAAAATGGAAGATCTGTATATTCAGCCATCCTGGCAATCCAGGCAAGGAAGGTCAGTCCGAAAAAGAGGTTGACAAACATCCAGAAGTTCCAAATCAACTCCTTTTTAATGGTCCATCTCTCCGGATTGAACATTTTGGTAAAGATTCCTGGCAAGATCAAGGTATTAAAGAAGAGGATGGCAGCCGTAAAAAGGCCTGCTCCCAGGACGAAATAGCCATCGTGTTCGGATTTCAGAAAATTGATCCCCAATGGTTGAATGTAAAGAACGATCAGGATAAATCCCATACTGACCAGCAGGATCGTCTTGGCATTGTGCTTGAAATTGTTGTTGAACCGATAGGGTTGATTCAGATTCTCAAACATTTGGGAAAAATTTGGAATGGCGGCTAAGATACACGCAATTGGTTAATAAAATGACAGACCGTCCAAAATGTTTCCGGAGAAAGCCGGAAAATGAGTATGGAACCTTGTCGGATGGCCTTCTTTTGGACGAAATGATTTCAAATTTCAAATACTAGGGCTTTCGAATGACGCCGCACCTGAATCGCTACGATCGGGTTGGCGTTGATACGATTCGAAGGGTGGTAGAGGCCTAACAACATTCGGATCCGAAACAGAGAAAGGGATGGCACAAAAAAAGCCCCGGTCGATGAACCGAGGCTTGGCGGTATGGACGGGACTCGAACCCGCGACCCCCTGCGTGACAGGCAGGTATT
>JAJTBP010000343.1 GCA_021286825.1 Marinilabiliales bacterium
TGACCACGGTATTGACATCTGTTGTCACAGAAGGCGATCCGACTGTCACACCCACATCCACACCGCTTGAATTGGTGTAGAAGGATCTGTTTTCCAGGTAGGTAGTAGCTGCACCCGCGATGGATGCCGTTACTTTGGCAGAAACGATTTTGCCTTCGGTTGCAGGAATGGCCATCGCATAGGCAAACTCGATGTTGTTGCCAACGATGTTGGGTCCCAGCGTCCTTTTGATGCAGTCGTTGTTCAACCCCGTTTTCCCGTCCGGAAGTGCATATTCGTCCTCCTTACAGGAAACAAAGAAGATCATGGCCAGGATGATGGTACTTAAAAAGAAGTATTTACGTTGCATGGTCTGTCGTTTTATGGTTTGGCTTGAACTGTGACGTATACCGTGTAGGTCTTTTTGACGATGCGGTTCCCAGCGATAACGGTGTATTTCTTGGGATTGGCCAGGTCAGAAAAATCGACTTTGCCGGTAATCTTCGGATCCAGTTTTGCGTCTGTAACCAGTGAAAACTGGGGATAGATGTTTTTCAGGTCTGTTCCGTAGAGCACTGTCACGTTGATGGTCTGGGCAGTCGTGTCGATGACGGCAGCGGAGGCCCTCACCGTCTGAAAGTCTGCTCCAAGCATCTCGAAGTTGCCTACGTAGCACTGCGAACGGGTGGTGATCAGCAAACCATCTTCATCCACAGGGAAGTCCTTGCCGCATCTGACCCAAACGGTAGAGGCCAGTGCCACGATTGCGATGATATAGAATAATTTTTTCATTGATCTTTTCTTTTGGGTTACACAATCTTCAAATATTACAACCAGGGTTTGTTCTGGGTAAGGTTGGGGTTCCTGTTGCGTTCGCTTGGCGGAATCCTGAAGATATAGCATTGCTGATAAGACAATTCAGACATGTTGACGAAATACTGGCTCTGGTTGGCACCGTTGGTGTCGATTCTCCAGACGCCCAGTCCGTACGGTGGGCACCATACCCTTTCGATGGCCCTCCAGCGACGAAGGTCGAAGGAACGCTGTCCTTCCGCAAACAATTCGACGATGCGCTCCTGTTCGATGGCCGAGAAGAAGCTGGCTTTGTCGCCTGTTTTGGATGCTGCCAGTGCTGGCAAGTTGCCTCTGTGACGGACCTTGTTGACCAGTGCAATGGCATCGGCCTGCGGACCATTGACTTCGTTGGTGGCTTCGGCATACATCAGGTAGACATCTGCGAGGCGCATGACCGGATAGCTGTAGTTACCGTCGCTACGACCCTGACCGGCATAGTTGCGCAAGAATTTGCGGAACACATAACCGGAGTTGCAACCATCGGTATTGTAAGTCAGATAGGATACTCCATTGATGACCACCGATGCTGCCCAGGATTTGTAGATGAAGGGACACCAGCCTGTGGAGGCAAGTGAGACCATACCCACGCTCATTTCATAATCCCACATGATGGAGGATTTCATACGGTAGTCGCGGTTGGCATAGCTGGCCGGGTTCACTGCGGAGTTGGGTTTTGTCCTGGCACCTGCTGATGTCGGGTTCGTCGGAATCAGCGGTGTGGCAAAGTCTCCCGTGATGGTCGACTGGTACCTGTCCGCAATCTCATAGCGGGGGGATACCCAGCATTGAGAACCTTCGTGTGAACGGCCGGCAAAGTCACGCATCAGTTCTTCGCCCTGGTTGGTACCTGTACCGCCGTGGGTAAAGGCCATGATCAGCTCCGGATCATTGTTGGCCACCGGCATGAAGAGATAGAAGTAGTTGGGCAGCACATCTGCATTGCCCATCGTTCCCCAATCGCCCGGGTCACCGTTGCGGAAGAGTGTCAGACCGTAATTGTTGATCACTGCGTTGAAATCAGCGGCAGCGGCTTTGTAAGCATCAATGGCTGCAGCGGGATCCGGTTTGAAGGTATCCAGTTCAGGCCATCCATTCTTGTTCCAGCAAGCCCAGTAGAGTTGCAGTTTGCCTCTGAAGGCAAGGGCAGCGGGTTTTGCAGCACGGCCAGCAGCTGATGCCTTTGCGGGCAGCTTGTCGATGGCATAGGTAAAATCGGCCATGATGGAATCCTTGATCTGTGCGATCGGAACCCTTGAGAGGGTAGCGACATCGGCATCAGAATAGGCGATCTTGGTGAAGTAGGGAACATCTCCCCACATGGAGATCAGGCGGAAATAGACCATGCCACGAAGCAATCTTGCTTCGCCGATGACGGTTTCCAGTCCTGGGACAGAACTGGCCTTTGCCGTGGGAAGCATCTTTTTGACGTTCTCAATCACGTAATTGGCGCGGTTGACACCTCCGTAGAGGTAGCTGTACATCTTGTCGAAGCTGCTTCCATAACCGTTGGGGTTGTAGTTACCGCCGTTGTAGGCATCACCCAGTCGAAGGTTTCCGCTGGTGGTACTCGTTCCGCGAACGCGGGTGTATTCAGCCTGGCCGTCGAAATAGTAATCCCTGTCGAAAAGGGGTCGTATGGAAGAATAGGCCCCCATCAGTGCCGTTGTGGCATCCGCTTCCGTGTTCCAGAACGCAGCTGAAGGCAAGTCCACAGTCGGAGATTGCTCCAGCAGATCATGGGTGCAGGAATTGGAGAAAAACAGCAGTGTTGCGCAGGAGGCAATGACAACTATTTTCAAATATGCTCTTTTCATAATTTCAGCTCATTAAAATCCTAGGTTAATACCAATTGAATACGATTTGTTCAAAGGATACATATCGCTTGCATTGCCAGTCCTTTCCGGATCGAGTCCCCTGAACTTGGTAAATGTGGCGAGGTTCTCCCCTGAAGCATAAATGCGCAGGTTGTCAATAGAGAGGCGGGTCAACCATCTCTTGGGCAGGTTGTAACCAAGCTGGATGTTCTTCACGCGCAGGTAGCTCAGATCGTCAAGCCAGAAACTTGTGGTGGTCACGTTGTTTCCTGGACCGGCGAGTCTTGGCCAGATGCCATTGGGGTTGGAGACAGACCATGGGTTGTTCCATTGTACCCAACTGGCAGCATAACGGGACTGCGGAATGTTGGTGGTATTGTAGTTGTTCAACCAGAAATCCTTGCGTCCGGCAGCTCCTTGCAGCAGGATGTTGAGGTCAAATCCTTTCCAGGCACAGTTGGCTGTGAAACCAAAGTTGGTGGTAGGCCTGTCTCTTTGGATGTTGGGATGGGCCACCTGGTCGTTGCCATCGATGCGTCCGTCACCGTTGATGTCCTTCAGCAGCAGGTCGCCGGGAGA
>JAJTBP010000344.1 GCA_021286825.1 Marinilabiliales bacterium
GAGGATGTTTTGCTCGATCCGCTCCAGGATCTTCAGGAAATCCCGCTGCTCGGCTTCCGATATGCCCTGCATGGCCAGATCGGTCGACCGTTTCCAGCAACGTTGCAACGGCTCCTGCAGGGCTTCGGCGGCGGGCAGGATGTGCACCGTCGTGCTGCGGCCGTCGTGGACACTTTTGATTTTGGCGACAAACCCCAGCTTTCCGAGCTTGTCGACGATGCGGGTGGTGTTGGCAAAGTCCTTCCGCGTCCGGTTCGAGAGCTCCCCTACCGTCAAGGCATCCTCCTGCCAGAGGGCGTAGAGCACCACCCACTGCTCGGGGGTGATGCGCAGGTGATCTTCGGCGATCAGGCGAAACACCTGCCGCTTCAGCAGGATGGCCAGCGTGGCCACCCGGTGGTTGACCGATTCTTCAAGCCTGTATTCCATGCTGTTCAATCCTTTCCTTCACCCGATTCCAGGCATGGGCCCCGCTCAGGCAGGAGTCGCCAAACCTGGGATGCATCTGTTGCAAACGCGACAGTGGAATGGCCAGTCCCAGGACATTGGCCTCCACATGGGGCCGCACCGAGGGATCAAACAACCCGAGAAACACCCGGTGACCATTGCGCCGGTTCTCCGCCACCATCTGGGAGACCATCGAACTGCAGCCCGATCCGAAGGGGACCGATACCGCATCTTCCGCCATATTGTCGAAAAAGACCCAGGAGAGGAGGCCGGTCAGCACGTCGGGGGTAGCAAAGAAGATCAACCCTTCGATCCCCTCGAAACGATCGATGGCCCCAAGCGAGGCAAAATGAAGGAACTTCTGAGACTGATCCTGTAGCTCCAGTCCGGCGATGAAGCGGGTCACCATCTCCGGTGTCTCCTTGTAGCGCTCCTTCTCCGAGACAAAGCCGGGAATAAAGGGGGCCATCCCGGCAAATCCGCAATAGAGCTTCCCGCCCGGACAGGCCACCGCGTCGGGACCAAAGCTGACCATCTTCCCTTCCCGGGCCGGTTTTAGATACTGGAAAAAACATCCGCGGGTCTTGGTCACCTCGGTGGCCGGCTCCTCCGCATACCAAACGGCGACAGGCAGCTCATAATCACCAAAGGCCTGCCTGAAATTCCGGATAAAATCATCTACCTGCATCACATTCCATTTTAAGATCTCAACAAAATTAAAATATTTTATTTGTCATGACAATTATTTTCCTCCAAAAGATCGAAGAAAAACGAACCGGTGCAAGGGGAAAGCAGGCCCAACATAGCCAACAAGGAACATAAGTTGGCATCAAACCTTTCAAAAAATATGGACAAAGGAAACTATCAGCCCTCTGATGGCAGGGAGTCGGTCTCGGATATCTCCGGATCCGCTATTCCCAGGGCCTGCCGGAGACTCGCCATCCGATGGGCCCGTTCCAGCGAGTAGCTCCTGCTTTTCTGATCGCACAGGGCATAGAGCTGCAAGGCGATCTCCTGAAACTGTTTCGACGAATCCGTTGAAGTGGGCAGCGAAATCCGTGCCAGGCAATCGGCGAGTAATTCGATGTTCTCCACATTGTATCCGGAAAGACCCTCCAGATAGTTCACACGCTCCTCCGGGGCAGAGGCCAGAAACCGATCCACCTCCAGTCCGGTCTCGGCGAGCCTGCTTTTCATCTCCACCCACTGCGCCTCCATCGGCCGCAACTCTTCCGCCCTGCCGGCAAAGAACAGCTCCCGGATCCACCGCAGCAGCACCCCAATCTTCTCTATCTCTCGCAACAGGTAATCTTTTTGTTCCATAACAGACTAAGCGCATCAACCAAGACACCACTTAAAATGAAAACATCTGAAAGTTAACCAAAGGCGATCTCAAAAAATTGCCTAACGTTTTGCAGCTACCCGACTAGTGCGGTTTGCGGGTGATTTCCTGTCAAGCCGAAATACTGCCCTACCGGGAAGATGCCAACCGAATACCACCGAACCCGCCCTTGACGGATAGCTGATGTTAGCGGTTGTTATTTTGCTTGTCAACATGTAATTGAAATTCATTTTTTATTTTTATTTCATGGTTGTCGGGATTCTCAGGCAAGAATTTTACCATTCTCTGTGCGTAATAATATTCTACAAGTCAGCTAAGGACTGTCCACCTCATACTTTTTCTCGTGTCGGATTGTGCGGTCGTCTAACGTTTCGCATATGTTTTGATGGAGAATTTCGAAGCAATTTACTATCCCATAATACAAAGCTAATTTAGTACAATTAGCCCCCAATAAATATATGCACTGTTAGCAGGCGATTTTATTTAAAAAGATTAACTTTTGCTTTAATCAAATGAATCAAAAAAGAAATTGTCTGTAGTTTCACAAAGTGCAAAATCATATGCATCAAGAATTGGCATTACGACACGTTCGATTTCCTTTTTCCAAATATCACTTTCATAAAACGCTGTTTTCATTTTCTCACGCTCTTCTAAATTAGAAAAACTCCTTAACCAAACGAATTTATTAGGGTTCTCCAAATCGATAAAAGGTCCAATAATTTTAATTCCAAAAGACTTCATTGCTGGAACTGATATTTGCTCGAAAAATTCAATAAACTCTTTCCTGTGGCCAGGTTTAACTCTGTAAGTTCTAATTTCCGTAATCATAGTTTTTAATTTTAAATTTGTACTTCAAAATTATATTCTGAAATGGAATCTATCAAGAAGGAACCAAAAGGTAACTATTCAAAAATTCTGAAGGAGAATCCTGTTATAGATTGTCCATTAACTGCTGCTATTATGGTTATAGGCGGAAAATGGAAATTAATTATTATTTATTGGCTAGAAAAATCACCTCAACATTTTGCAGGTTTAAAAAAATTAATACCAGGAATTTCTCAAAAGGTATTAACCCAACAACTGCTTGAATTAATAAGTGCTGGTATTATTGAAAGAAAATCAACAGGTAAAATTCCAAATCCCGTTTTTTATTATTTGACTGAATATGGAAAAACATTAACCCCAATTGTACAAAGTATCAAATTTTGGGGTGAGAAACATTTGACTATTTTAAATGGGTGAATCTTTATAAAATTTCACTTGCCTGTTGTGGTGAATGCCAGCTAACATTGCCTGTAACGGCTGAGGCTAAAAGCTGGCGGGCATTTCGGAGCACTTCACTGTCAACCTGCGATTAAGTTTATTAGATGCACTGCCCTTCAAATTAGCACTTTCTGCCCGCTTGATTTTAGCCTTTGTTACCAACTGGC
>JAJTBP010000345.1 GCA_021286825.1 Marinilabiliales bacterium
CTTCTGAAAAAAAGGTGGTTAAAGATCCGGTAACAGGAGTAAAACTTACTTTTCTAACTTCCAAACCTGCAGGGGATGCTAAGATTTATCAGACGCACAACCAATGGACATCGGATGGTAAATGGGTTATTTTTCGATCGGATCGCGTAAAAGGTGAGGCGATGGCTGTCAACGAGAAAAGTGGTGAGATCGTACAAGTATCGGAAGGTGGGTATAGCGGAATGCTGAATGTGGCCCGCAAGTCGATGAAGCTCTATTTCATGCGTAACCATACAGCTTCCTCTGGAGTGGTTACCCTTGAAATCGTTGAGGTGGATCTGGGTAGGTTGTTCCGCGACAGCAAAAACGGGACGCTTCAGAAGGCCGACATTTATCAACGGGTCTGCGGTGTAACGCCCCCTGAACTCGAAGCCGGTGGCGACATGGCACTCGACGGAGGCGAAGATTGGGTGTGGTTTCGCGTAGGAAAGAGTGAAGCCGCACGACATCTTCCGGCAGGTACCAAAATTGAGGAGGCTTTTGGCCCCCGGAAGATGGGTGCCGGTCCGAATGGCATCGCCGGCATGAATGTGCATACAGGTGAAATCAAATATGTGGTCTCCGTTCCTTTCCAGGTGGGTCATATCCAAAGCAATCCCTGGAAACCGGGCGAAATTGTCTTCTGTTGGGAGACTGGTGGAAAATCACCGCAGCGCACCTGGACGGTGCAGTCGGATGGCAGTGGCCTGCGCCCGCTCTATCCGGAAGCCTCCTATGAATGGGTTACCCACGAGGCTGTCATCGGAAGGGATGAAGTGGTATTTGCCATGATGGGTCACCGACGCATTCCGGGCAGTGAGGGGGAGAGTGTGACCAGTTCCATCGCTTCGTTCAAGGATCCGGGATTGGATGCTGCCTGGGGATCGACGGGTACACGTGAGAAACCCTCCGGATTGGGAATTGTCAACTTGCGGACGCGCGAGATGTCGATTGTGGGTCAGACACCTTCGGGAAGTGGTTTCTGGCATGTCAATGGCACCTCGGATGGCCGGTTTGCTACGGGGGATGATTTTGAAAGAAATGTTTACCTCATCGACCGTCGAAGCCATGAAATGATCCGATTGTCGGCTGGACACAAAACCACAGCATTGGATCACCTTCATCCCACCTTCAGTCCGGACGGTACCCGCATCGAGGTGGAGTCGGCCATGCTATCGGATGACAACAAAAGCATGAACATCTGCATCATTCCTGTTCCCAAAAAGTGGTTGAAAAGGAAATAGCAGCCTGGGTCAATGGCATGACCATCTTCAGGAGATGGGATGACTAAATCCGGGACGGATCGGTTTGCATATTTTTGAAAGGAGGCGGATTCTGCCTTATCCTGTGACCTCGTGTCAGATATCCTGTCGGGTTACAGAGTCGATGCCTTTGAGACTTGTGAGTTTTGAGATCAGGGTGTTAAGGTGGTCTGTGTCGTGAATGTAGAGGTAAAGGTGGCCTTCGAAAATGCCGTCGTGGGCATCCAGGTTGATCGATCGCATGTTGATCCCATATTCATTGGAAATGATGTGGGTAATCTGGTTGGCGATCCCCTGTCGGTCAAATCCCCTGACATAGAGGTGAGTCAGGTAGGAGAGTACCTTAAATTTATTCCAGGTGGCCTGCACGATGTCGTCGCCATGGCTTGACATCTGCTTGATGGCCTCCGGACAGTTTTTCCTGTGAATGGTGATCTGCTGCTCTTCGTTGACAAATCCGATGACGTCATCCCCGGGAATGGGATTGCAGCAGGTGGCCAGTTCATATTTTGATGTATTGGCATCCTCCGACAGGAGAAAGGTCTTCTTTTTGTCGATCTTTTCCTCCTTTTTTTCCGATGCAAAGGTCAGCTTCCAGAATTTGACAAAGCGGTTTTGGGATTTGGTCTGCAACACCTCCTCCAGGTTGTCGAGTGAAACGAGCCCCATGCCGATCTCAGCATACATCTGTTCCTTGGTGTGAAAGTGGTAATGGTTGAGGAGCTTTTTGAGGGTATTGGAGGTCGGCTTGACATTGAGCCGTTCAAACTGGGTTGTCAGCTGCTTGAGACCGTCTTCGATGTGTTTCTTTTGTTCCTGTTTGAAGGAATCCTTGATCTTCGTTTTGGCCCGCGCGGTCACGGCAATGTTGATCCAGTCGGGTTTGGGGGATTGTTTTTCAGATGTCAGGATCTCGACCTGGTCACCACTCTTCAGCACATGACTCATCGGAACCAGGATGTGGTTGACCTTGGCTCCGATGCAATGGTGTGCAAGGGCGGAGTGGATGTCGTAAGCACAGTCCAGAACCGTCGCATCCTTGGGTAACATCTTCATCTCCCCTTTGGGTGTAAAAACGACAATTTCTCGACTGAAGAGATTGAGTTTGAATTCATCCAGAAAATCGAGGGCGTCTGATTCCGGATTGGCCAACAACTCCCGGATCTTGTGCAGCCATTTGTCCAGTTCCGTCTCATTGGAGTTGTCACCCTTGTATTTGTAATGGGCTGCAAATCCCTTCTCATCGATCTCATCCATCCGTTCGCTTCGGATCTGCACTTCGACCCATTGGCCCTTGGGACCCATGACTGTGGTGTGCAGAGCCTCATATCCGTTGGCCTTCGGGATGGTGATCCAATCACGGATCCTGTCGGGTTTGGGTGTGTAGATGTCGGTGACGAGGGCCAGGATCTCGAAGCACTGTCTTTTTTCGGATATGTTCTCCTTGGGTTTGAATACAATACGAATGGCCAGCAGATCATACACTTCCTCGAAGGAGATGTTTTTGGTCTGCATCTTCTGATAGATGGAATAGATGGATTTGGTTCGTCCGCTGATGCTGAAATCAAACTGTTCTTCGTGCAGTTTGTCTTGAATCGGCTTGGAAAAATCATAGACCATGTAGCTGATGCGTTCACTCTCACTGTGAAGACCCAGCTCAATCCTTCGATAGGTCTCAGGATCCTTGAATTTGAGGCTCAGGTCTTCCAACTCGCATTTGATGGCATAGAGCCCAAGCCGGTGGGCAAGTGGAGCAAAAATATAGAGCGTTTCGGATGAGATCTTCAACTGTTTGTTCTGCGGCATGGAATCGAGTGTCCGCATGTTGTGAAGCCTGTCGGCCAGTTTTATGAGAATGACCCGGACATCATCCGAAAGGGTCATGAGCATCTTACGGAAGTTGGTGGCCTGTTTGG